>DASWGE010000079.1:0-15610 GCA_036393895.1 Streptosporangiaceae bacterium
CGCCTCGATGACCTTCTCGAGAACGTCCGGGGTGATCGGCTCGATGTAGGTGGCGTCGGCGAATTCAGGGTCGGTCATGATCGTCGCCGGATTGGAGTTGACCAGGCTCACCCTGATCCCCTCCTCCCGCAGCACGCGGCAAGCCTGCGTGCCGGAGTAGTCGAACTCGCACGCCTGCCCGATCACGATCGGGCCCGAGCCGATCACGAGCACCGAGTTAATGTCCGCGCGCTTAGGCATTCGCCACCCGACAATCTGGCGCCTCGGGCCGAATTCGTTGATCACGGGCACTTTTGGACGGTGGACGTCGAAAAGTGTCCGTAATCATCAGAGCGGGGCCGACGGTGCTCATCTAGCGCGCTCCATCAGGTCGCAGAAGGCGTCAAACAAGCCGACCGCATCGTGCGGGCCTGGGGCCGCCTCCGGGTGGTACTGCACGGCGAACGCCGGCGTGCCGAGCAGCCTCAGTCCTTCCACGACGCCATCGTTCAGGTTGACGTGCGTCACCTTGGCCGCGCCGAACTCGGTGTCGAACCGGATCGCGCCGTCTGCCGGCGCTCCGACCGCGGTGCCTGCTGGCATGGCGACGGCGAAGCCATGGTTATGGCTGGTGATCTGCACCTTGCCGGTCCGCAGGTCCTTGACCGGCTCGTTGATGCCGCGGTGGCCGAACCGCAGCTTGTAGGTGCCAAGGCCGAGCGCACGGCCGAACACCTGGCTGCCGAGGCAGATGCCGAACATGGGCACGCCCGCGGCGAGGACGCCGCGGATCGCGTCGACCGCGTAATCGCACGCCGCCGGATCGCCAGGGCCGTTGGAGAAGAAGACGCCATCGGGGTTAAGCGCAAGGATCTGCCCGGCCGTGCTAGTGGCCGGCAGGACGTGCACCTCGCACCCGCGCGTGGCCAGGGCCGCCGGCGTAGCCGCCTTGATGCCGAGATCGACGGCCGCCACCCGGAACCGTACCGGGACGCCGGGCGGCGGCGTCACAACGTAGGGCTCCGGCGTGGTGACCTCGCGGGCCAGGTCGGCGCCGATCATCGGCGGGCTCGCCTGGACCCTGGCGGCCACCGTCTCCGGCTCAGCGCCGGTCGAGCTGATCGCGGCCCGCATCGCGCCTCGCTCGCGCAAGTGCAGGGTCAGCGCCCTGGTGCCGCTGATCGCGATCGCGGTGACGCCGGCGGCCCGCAGCTCGTCGTCCAGCGAACGGGCCGCCCGCCAGCTTGACACCACCGGGCTCGGGTTGCGGATCACGAAGCCGCTGACCCAGATCCGGCGTGATTCGTCGTCTTCGTCGTTGATCCCGGTGTTGCCGATGTGCGGAGCCGTCATCGCGACGATCTGGCGACGGTAGGACGGGTCGGTCAGGGTCTCCTGATAGCCGGTCATGCCCGTGTTGAAAACGACCTCGCCGAACGCCTCGCCCTCGGCACCGTACGCCGTACCGCGGAAGGTCGCGCCGTCCTCGAGCACGAGCAGGGCCGGCGGGGCAGCCGGGTTCACGAAGCCAGCCTCCCGTCCAGCACGGTGGGCGTCCCGCGCAGGAACGTCGCAATCACCTGGCCTGGCAGCTTCAGGCCCGCGAACGGGGAGTTGCGGCTGCGGGAGGCATGCGCGGCTGGGTCGACGTGCCGGATCGGCTCGGCGTCGTACAGGACCAGGTTAGCCGGGGAGCCCGGCGCGATCGGGCAGCCGTGCCGCATGTCGTGCTGGCCCGCCGCGCGGTCGCTGAGCCGGCCGATTTCGGCCGGCCTGACCGACATCCGGTCGGCCACCGACGACCAGTCAAGCAGTCCGGTGCTCACCATCGCCTCGTGCACTACCCGCAGGGCCGTTTCCAGGCCCGTCATGCCGAACGCGGCCTCCGACCATTCCGTCTCCTTCGACTCGGCCGGGTGAGGCGCATGATCGGTGGCCACGCAATCGATGGTCCCGTCCGCGAGACCGGCCCGCAGCGCCGCGACGTCGGCAGCCGTCCGAAGCGGCGGATTGACCTTGAAGACCGGGTCATAGTTAGCGGCGAGCTCGTCGGTCAGCAGCAGGTGATGCGGGGTGACCTCCGCGGTTACCCGCCAGCCCTTGGACTTAGCCCAGCGGACGATCTCGACCGAGCCGGCGGTCGAGACATGGCAGATGTGCAGCGCGGAGCCGACGTGCGCCGCCAGCAGGCAGTCGCGGGCGATGATCGCCTCCTCCGCGACGGCCGGCCATCCGGCCAGGCCCAGCCTTGCCGACATCTCGCCCTCGTTGACCTGGGCTCCCTGGGTGAGCCTGGGCTCCTGTGCGTGCTGCGCGATCACACCGTCAAACGCCTTGACGTATTCCAGGGCGCGGCGCATGAGCGTCGCGTCTGACACGCACTGACCATCGTCAGAGAACACGCGTACCCTGGCCGCCGAGTCCGCCATCGCGCCGAGCTCGGCGAGCTGGCTGCCGTGCAGGCCAGCGGTCACGGCGCCCACCGGGCAGACGTCGCAGTACCCGGCCTGCCTGCCGAGCCTCCAGACCTGCTCGACCACACCCGCAGTGTCGGCGGCGGGCTCGGTGTTCGCCATCGCGTGGACGGCCGTGAACCCGCCGAGCGCCGCGGCTGCGGTGCCGCTCGCTACCGTCTCGGCGTCTTCCCTGCCCGGCTCTCGCAGGTGAGTATGCAGATCGACCAGGCCGGGAAGCGCAATCAGGTCGCTGGCGTCGAGCACGGTGACGTCGGCGCCCGCCGCGAGCTGACGGCCGTCGCGCCCGGAGGCTGCCATGCCGGTGATCACCGCGCCATCGATGAGGATGTCGGCCGGCGGCCCGCCGAGCGGCCTGGCGCCCCTGATCAGCCAACGGCCCTGGGCCGGCGTCGCGGCAGACCGGCGGTTGCCGCTCGCGGCGCTCACAGGACCTCGACCCTGACCTGCGATCCTGCGGCGGTAGCTGTCAGCTCGGCGGCCGTGACCAGCTCTGTGTCGCCGGCGACGGCGGATTCGTCCGGCGCTCGCGAACCGCTGAGCAGCAGGTACAGGACGGCCATCCGGACCGAGACGCCGTTGGTCACCTGCTCAACGATCGTCGATCTCGGCGAGTCGGCGACTTCGGCCGCGATCTCCATGCCCCGGTTCATCGGGCCCGGGTGCATCACGATCGCGTGGTCGGGCAACAGCGCCATCCGGTCACCGTCGAGGCCGTACCTGCGCCGGTACTCGCGCACGCTCGGGAAGTAAGCGTCTGACATCCGCTCATGCTGCACTCGCAGCATCATCACTACGTCGCTGCCCGGCAGGACCGAGGAAAGGTCGTAGCTCACCGAGCACGGCCATCCGTCCACGGCTATCGGCAGCAGCGTGGGCGGCGCGACCAGCGTCACCTGCGCGCCGAGCGTCCGCAGCAGCCAGACGTTCGAGCGGGCGACCCGGCTGTGCAGGATGTCGCCGACGATCGACACGCGCAGGCCTTCGAGCCTGCCCAGCCTGCGCCGCATCGTGAACGCGTCGAGCAGCGCCTGCGTCGGATGCTCGTGGGTTCCGTCGCCGGCGTTGACCACGCTGCCCCTGACCCAGCGGGCCAGCCGGTGCGGCGCGCCGGAGGCGCCGTGCCTGATCACAACGGCGTCGGCACCCATGGCCTGCAAGGTCAGCGCGGTGTCCTTCAGGCTCTCACCCTTCGCAACGCTCGACCCCTTGGCCGAGAAGTTGATCACGTCGGCGGACAGCCGCTTAGCCGCAGCCTCGAACGAGATCCTCGTCCTGGTGGAGTCCTCGTAGAACAGGTTGACGACGGTCCGGCCGCGCAGGGTGGGCAGCTTGGGTATGGGCCGTTCCGCCAGGCGCGCGAGTTCTTCGGCGGTGTCGAGTATTGCGAAGGCGTCGTCCAGGCTAAGGTCGGCGGCTGAGATGAGGTGCCTGTTCACCGGCCCTCGTCCTCTTCCGGAAGCTGCGCGAGTGTGACGGAATCCTCGCCATCGGTCTCGGTCAGCAGCACGCGGACCACCTCGCGCTTGGCGGTCGGGAGATTCTTCCCGACGTAGTCGGGCCTGATCGGCAACTCCCTGTGGCCCCGGTCGACCAGCACGGCAAGCTGGACGGCCCGCGGCCGGCCGATGTCGCCGAGCGCGTCGAGCGCCGCCCGCACCGTCCGGCCAGAAAACAGGACGTCGTCGACGAGGACGACAACCATCCCATCGATGCCAGAACCTGGCACCTCGGTATGCCCCAGCGTCCTGGCCGGCCGCAGCCGCAGGTCGTCGCGGTACAAGGTGATGTCAAGCGAGCCGACAGGAACGCGAACGCCCTCGGTCTCGGCGAGCCGCTCAGCCAGGCGCCGCGCCAGCGGGACTCCCCTGGTGGGTATGCCCAGCAGCACCACGTCACCGGCGCCGTCCGTGCGCTCCAGGATCTCGTGCCCGATACGGGTAAGCGCGCGGCGGATCTCGTCGGGTCCCAAGACCGACTTGCCTGCGCGAGCGGCGCCCGCACGCGTGTCAGGGGCCGCAGCCCCGGCGGTAGCGGCGGAGCCAGCCGAACTCGTGATGCCAGCCACCAACGGACCTCCTTCCCCGCCTCACGGGACGGGCTTTAAAGGACGTCGAACGCCACCAACCTACCAGCAAGTCACATCTATCCCGGCCAGCAATACGCTGGCGTCGCCAGCCAGTTCGCAGCGTCCGGCCGGAACGTCCCCGCCCGCAGCTCGGAGTCGCTGCCAGCCGGCACACCCCTTGGCCGGATAGGACATCGGTGACAAGCCGATCCAAGCTAGGCTGTAATCGACTTGCGCGCCTGCCCCCATGTTGAGCTGTGACGCGTAAGTTAGACCACTTTTTGCCAATCGGCTTGACCTTGTCGTGCTCTCGGCCTACCGTCACTGTCCGTAACCATCAGAACATTCGTTCATAACGCCAGGGATCCCTAACCATGCCATCTGACTACGCGAAGACCCTCGGCGCCCGGCTCCGCGCCATTCGCACCCAGCAAGGCCTGTCCCTGCATGGCGTGGAAGAGAAGTCCCGGGGTCGCTGGAAGGCCGTGGTGGTGGGCTCCTACGAGCGCGGCGACCGGTCAGTGACCGTCCAGAAGCTGGCCGAACTGGCCGATTTCTATGGCGTGCCGGTCTCTGAACTGCTGCCTGGCGATGCAGCCCCTGGCGTGCTCACCCCGGCACCGAAGCTGGTCATCGACCTGGAGAAGATGGCTCAGCTGCCGCGCGACCAGGCTGGCCCGCTGGCCCGTTACGTGGCCACCATCCAGAGCCAGCGCGGCGACTACAACGGCCGCGTGCTCTCCATCCGCCAGGAAGACCTCCGTTCGCTCGCGGTGATCTACGACAAGACGCCTGCCGATCTGACCGAGGAACTGATCAGCTGGGGAATCCTGGACTCCGCAGCGCGCGGCGCGGTCGATTCCGCCTGACGCCGCCTGACGCCTGACGCCGCCGCAGAGGCGGCGCTAGATCGCCGTCTGCAGCGGCAGCGGCGACTGCGCCGGGACTCCGAGCGCGCTCTCAGCCAGCGCCACGAAAGTGCCCGCGTCCCTGAGCAGCTCATCGGCCTCCCGGCCAGAGACGGCGCGCGGCAGGCCAGCCTCTGCGGCCGCGCGCTTGCCCGCGCCGGCGGCGAAGAATGCGGCCCATTCGCTCAGCGTGGGCTCCACCCTGGGCAGCAGCTCCCAGACGCTCTGCGGACGCCTGCGGCGCGGCGGGGACGGCTCAGCCCTTGCCGCAACAATCGCGGCAGCAGCGCGCAGCGCGGCGAGGTGAGCGCCGACGTACCTGGCGCCGGCTGACACCTCGCTCTCGGCTGATGCCAGACCTTGCCGCGCCGATTCCAGCAGGGCCAAAGCCGAGGGCGCAACCCTGCACCGCATCCGGTCCTGGCCGACCTGCGTGATCGTGCTCATGGCAATGTCCTCCCCTTCCTGCGGGCGGGCCGGGCGCGACGCTTCCCCACGCCTCGCCCGGCTGCTACCCGCTCGCCCGGCTGTGCCGGTCCCCGGGCGCTTCCACCCTCGTATTCGAACATAAATTCGCTTCACTGTCCATTCGTTTGCTGCTGCGTTCGAATGTATCGAAGGGGTCCGACAGTCAGTGCAGCACGCGGCGGCGGGCAGCCAGCCGGCCAGCGCTTGGGGTCGCGTACGCTGGGCGGAATGGCGACCGCCGCTGTGCTTTGCGACCTTGGGCAGAAAGAGTTCCTTGGCGAGGTCGATGTCCTGCTCGCCATCTACGCCGACGCCATGGACTCCGACGCGGCACTGCTGCCCGGGCGCAGGGAGTTGATGCGGCGGCACGCCGGATATCCCGATTTCAAAGCACTGCAGGCCCGCTCCACAGGCGGCGGGCATGACGACGGCGCCGTGGTCGGCTTTAGCTACGGTTTCCACGGCCAGCCAGGTCAGTGGTGGTACGACGCCGTTTCTGCGGCGCTGGTGCGGACGATAGGTCCGGCGGCGACGGCTGGCTGGCTCGCCGACTGCCTGGAAGTGGCCGAGGTGCATGTGCGCAAGGACAAGCAGCGGTGCGGCATCGGCACCCGCATGCTGACTGCGCTGACGGGCGGCCGACCGGAGCGCACTGCCCTGCTCTCCACGCCTGACCGGGAATCGACCGCCCGCCGGCTGTACCGGCGGATGGGCTTCTACGACCTGCTGACCGGATACAGCTTTCCTGGCGGCAGCCCGCCCTACGCAGTCATGGGCGCAGTGCTGCCGCTGCGTGATCCCGTCTCTGTCAGCCTGCCCCGCTCGGCGAGCCCAAGGGTCTGATAGATCTCGCTCGTCGCCCGTGAGCCGTTGAGCGTGTAGAAGTGCAGGCCGGGAACGCCCGCGTCCAGCAGCCGCTGGCACATCCAGGCCGCATACTCCACGCCGATCTGCCGAACAGCCGCACGATCGTCCGCGCACGCGTGCAGCCTCTCGGCCAGTTCGGCAGGGAACCGCGCCCCTGACAGCAACAGCGCACGGTCTATCATCGGCACGCTGGTGATCGGCATGATGCCCGCGATGATCGGTACCGAGCAGCCGAGCGCGCTCACCTCATCCCTGAAGCGCAGGTAGTCGTCCGGATAGAAGAACATTTGCGTGACGGCGAAATCCGCCCCCGCATCGCACTTCTGGATGAAGAACCGGACGTCAGATTGCCTGCTGACGGCCCGGTTGTGCCCTTCGGGGAAGGCGGCAACGCCCACGCAGAAGTCACCGGCCTCCCGGACCAGCCGGACCAGCTCCGAGGCTTGCCTGAGCCCCTCCGGGTGCGCCACCCACTCCGCGGCCGGATCGCCCGGCGGGTCGCCGCGCAATGCCAGCACGTTCCTGACGCCGACTGCCGCGTAGGAGCCGACCACATGCCTGAGCTCGGCGACGGAGTGATTGACCGCGGTGAGGTGCCCGACCGGCGTGAGCGTCGTCTCCGCCGCGATCCTGCCGGTGACCCGCACGGTGCGGTCCCTGGTCGTGCCGCCCGCACCGTAGGTAACAGAGACGAAGGTGGGCCGCAGCGGCTCAAGCCGCCTGATCGCGAGCCACAGCTGCTGCTCATCGGCATCTGTCTTAGGCGGCATGAACTCGAACGAGAACGACCGGCCTCCAGCGGCCAGTAGATCCCTGATCAGCGGCGCTTGCTTGGGCAGCCACGGTGCCATTGACACAGGTTATCGGGCACCGGCCGCTCTGTGCGCCGCTGCGGGTACCTTGATGCGCTCAGCTCCTGCTGGCGCCTCACTGCCGGCGCCGGCTCGCGGATTCAGACGCCGGTCAATCCGTAACGCAGCGAGCCTGCCTGCCAGACGCGCCGCAGCCGCGCCGGGATCGGCGGCATCGGTAATCGCGCGCACGACCACGACGCGGCGGGCGCCGGCCTCCAGTACGTCGCCCAGCCTGGCCTCGTCGATGCCGCCGATCGCGAACCACGGCTTTGTCGCGGCCAGGCCCGCCGCGTAGCTCACCAGGCCGAGGCCGGGAGCCGGGCGGCCAGGCTTGGTCGGCGTCGGCCAGACCGGGCCCGCGCAGAAGTAGTCGATCGCTGCGTCCGATGCCGCATCAGCGGCCTCAGCCTCGGAATGCGTGGACCGGCCGATGACGGGTCCGGCGCCGAGCATCTGCCTCGCCAAGGCAGGGGGCAGGTCGCCTTGGCCGAGGTGCAGCACGTCCGCTCCGGCAGCGAACGCCACGTCGGCCCTGTCGTTGACCGCCAACAGCCTGCCGTGCCTGTCGCAAGCCGCGCGGAATACCTCGAGGTAGCTCAGTTCCTCTGCAGCCTCCAGGGCCTTCTGCCTGAGCTGCACGATGTCCACGCCTGCCGCCAGCACGGCGTCCAGGAACCTGGCCAGGTCGCCGTGGTTCTGCCTGGCATCGGTACACAGGTAGAGGCGCGCGGCGGCGAGCCGGTCGCGCAGGGTATCGGGACTGACCTCGGCGGCGGTGTTCACGCTGCCATCTTGTCATTCCGGCTGATCTGGCCGTCAGAAGGCCGCGCCCGGCGTCACCGCGACGACCGTCAGCGTCGCAGGACGCCTGAGGTCAGAAGGCGAGGGCCTGGGCCCTCCTGTTGACCTCGCTGCAGCGGTGCGCGGCGATCGCCTCGATCGGGCTGCCCGGCAGCGAATCGTCCGAGGTGAACAGCCAGCGCATCGCCTCGACGTCGGTGAAGCCGCAGTCAACCAGCAATGTCAGCGTGCCGTGCAGCCCGCGGACAACCTGATCGCCGTCGAGGAACGCCGCAGGCACGGCAAATGACCCGTCAGGGCGCTCGACGCCGAGCAACTTGCGATCGCGGATATACTGCTTGACCCTGTTCGATGGCAGGCCAAGCTGCGCTGCGACCTCGGGAATCGTCAACCATTGCCCGACGATGGCGTCGGACCGGGGGTCGATCTGTGCCACGTTCAAATCCTTTCCCCACCTACGCCGTTAGCCAAACCAGCGATTCTGGCGGTTCATCGGGCGCTATCGCGGAGCGGGATGGCGGGATCGCCGACCCGCCCAGGATCAACCGGGACGGCCGACTCGATCAGCCGCCTGCCCTGCTGCAGCTCACGCGGCAGCCCCACGGTCAACACGGCCATAAGGCGCTCCCCGGCCAGCCAGCACGCGGCCCAGTGTGGTCCGTGGCCGGGATCGCGCCAGACCAGCTGGTCGGCGCCACGGTGATCGCCCACGTACTGCAGCATCCGCCCGAATTGCTCGGACCAGAAGTACGGCACGGGGTCGTAACGCTGCGCCGCTCCGGTCAGGTTGGCGGCCAGCACTGCCGGCGCGCGCAAGGCCGTGTCCCAGTGCTCGGTACGCATCCGGCGGCCGAACCTACCTGACCAGAACGCGGCGCAGTCGCCTACTGCATAAACGTTCGGTAGCGAGGAACGCAGCTGTTCGTCGACGGCCACGCCGTTCTCGAGCTTCACGCCGGAGGACTCCAGCCAGCCGACGTCCGGTTTGACGCCAACGGCGGTGACGATCTCGTCGGCGGCCAGCCACCCTCCGCCGGTCAGCACCAGACCACCGTCCTGCACTGACTCGACCGCCTGGCCGAGCCGCAGCTCAACCCCCGCCTCGGCGTACCACTCCGCGGTCCTGGCGCCCACTTCGGTGCCGACGGCTCCGGCCAGCGGCGCGGCGGCAGCCTCCAGCACGGTCACGTCGCTGCCCCTGGCTGCCGCCGCGGTGGCCAGCTCGGCGCCGATCCAGCCGGCGCCGATGATGACCAGCCGCGCACCGGGCACGAGCGTCTCACGCAGCGCGAGCGCGTCGTCGATCGTGCGCAGGAGCCACTGCCTGCCAGGACCAGCCAGCCTGACCGGCCGCGCTCCGGTCGCTATCACCAGCCGGTCGAAGCGGTACTCACCGCGCTCGGTGCGGACAGTTCCGTCATCCAGCTGCTTAGCTCGCTCGCCGAGCCGGATGTCGGCACCGAGCGAATCAAGCTCGGCACGCAGCGAGGTGTCATCGACCGCGCCCATCATCAGCTGCTTGGACAACGGTGGCCGGTCGTACGGCGGCCTATTTTCGGCGCCGATGAGGGTAATCGCGCCCGCATAGCCCAGCGCGCGCAGCTCCTCGACCGTGCGCAGGCCAGCCAGACCGCCGCCCGCGATGACGATCCTGGCCGCATCGCCCGCGCCGGGGGCCGTGTCGGCCGTGTCGGGGGCCGCATCGCCCGTGTCGGGGGCCGCATCGTCCGTGCCCGGAGCCGGGGCGTTCGACGTCATCTGGCCCTCCAGGGTTTGCTCTGGCTGCCCGGACCCTGCTCGCCGGCGGCCGATCGCGTCCGGTGCATCGTATCGGGGCACTAAGCTGGATCTCGACGCGCGGGAGTCCGGTGCAGACCGGACTGAGAGGGCGGCTGGGGAGCCGCCGACCGCAGAACCTGATCCGGGTCATGCCGGCGAAGGGAGCGCGATGTCATCGGCCAACGGAGCACACGCGGCGAACCCAGCCGGCAGTGGCCTGACGGCCGACGTGCTGATCATCGGCGGCGGCGTCATCGGCCTGGCCATCGCCTGGCGAGCCGCCCAGCGGGGTCTTCGGGTCACGGTGGCCGATCCGGATCCCGGCGGCGGCGCGTCGCACGCGGCGGCCGGGATGTTGACGCCGGTCGCTGAGGCCGCCTACGCCGAGCGCCACCTCTTCGGGCTCGGCAGCCTGTCGCTGCGGCTGTATCCGGCCTTCGCCGCGGAGCTAACCGAGCGGACCGGCATGCCGACCGGCTTCCGCCAGACAGGTACGCTGCAGGTCGGTTACGACGCCGACGACATGGCCATGCTGGCCGAGCATGCGCTGTTGCGCGAGTCCTTCGGCGTGGCCACCCGCCGGCTGTCCAGCCGGGAATGCCGTCAGGCTGAGCCGCTGCTCGGACCGGCAATCAGCGGTGGCTTGCTGGTGGAGGATGACGCGTCAGTCGATCCGCGACTGCTCACCAGCGCCCTGCTCGCCGCCGCGAGGGCAGCGAGCGTCGTGCATCTGCCGCAGCGCGCGACGAAGCTGCGCCTCGATGCCGACCGGGCGTCAGGGGCCCACCTAGCTGACGGCACGGCGGTCTCGGCGTCCCAGGTCGTCCTCAGCGCCGGCTGGTCGTCGGCCGCGATCGCCGGCCTTCCCGAGGACGTCGTTCCGCCGCTGCGGCCGGTCAAGGGCCAGATCGTCCGGCTGCGCCCCACTGCGGCCACGCTCGCATCCGGACTCTCCCCTTCGCTGCTTAACCGGACGGTACGGGGAGTCGTGCAGGGATCGCCGGTCTACCTCGTGCCCAGACAAGATGGCGAGCTCGTGCTCGGCGCCACCCAGGAGGAGATGGGCGCCGATACGACCGTCACGGCCGGCGGGGTCTGGCAGCTGCTGCGGGACGCACGGGCGATCGTCCCCGGCATCACCGAGCTCGAGCTCGCCGAGGCGGCGGCCGGCCTGCGGCCCGGTACCCCGGACAACGCTCCGGTGCTCGGCCCGTCGCAGCTGCCCGGTCTGGTCCTGGCGACCGGCCATTTCCGTAGCGGCGTGCTGCTCGCGCCTGTGACCGCCGACCTGATCGCCGACCAGCTGGTGACCGGAACGATGAGCGAGGCCGCAGCACCATTCAGCGCGCAGCGCTTCGCACGGCAGGAGCTGCCGTGGAGATAGTGATCAACGGGACGCCCCATCAAGTGGCCGACGAGATGTCACTGGAGCGGGCCGTTTCGCTAATATCGCAGGCCGCGAGCGGAATCGCCGCAGCGGTCAACGGCGAGGTGGTGCGCCGTGCATCCTGGCCATCGACCAGGCTCGCCGCTGGGGACGAGGTCGAAGTGCTGGTGGCGGTTCAGGGAGGCTGAAGTGTGCTATCCAGACCAGCTGGCACGCTCTAGGGAGGCAGACGTGAGCGAGTGGCTAGCCGACGACCCGCTCGTGCTCGGCGGGCAGAAATTCGGCTCGCGGCTGATCATGGGAACGGGTGGTGCGCCAAGCATGGACGTGCTCGGCCGCGCGCTGACGGCTTCGGGCACGGAGCTGACGACCGTTGCGATGCGCCGGGTGGACCCCTCTTCTCCGGGCTCGGTACTCGACGTTCTCGCCGAACGCGGCATCAGGGTACTGCCGAACACCGCCGGCTGTTTCACCGCCGCCGAGGCAGTCAGGACCGCCAGGCTGGCCGCGGAGGCGCTCGGCACCTCCTGGGTCAAGCTCGAGGTGATCGCGGACGAGGTCACGCTGCTGCCCGACCCGGTCGAGCTGCTCGACGCCGCTGAGCGGCTCGTCTCAGAGGGGTTCACGGTGCTGCCCTACACCAATGACGACCCGGTGCTCGCCAGGCGCCTGGAGCAGACGGGCTGCGCGGCAGTCATGCCGCTCGGCGCGCCGATCGGGTCGGGCCTTGGCATCCGCAACCCGCACAACATCGAGCTGATGGTGCAGGCTGCGTCGGTGCCGGTGATACTCGACGCCGGCATCGGTACGGCCAGCGACGCGGCGCTGGCCATGGAACTCGGCTGCGCCGCCGTGCTCCTCGCGACGGCCGTCACCAGGGCGCGCGATCCCGAGCTGATGGCGGCGGCGATGCGGTCAGCAGTCATTGCCGGGCGGCTGGCGCACCGGGCCGGCAGGATACCGCAGCGGCGTTACGCCCTCGCGTCTTCCCCTCCCGTTACCGGTTAGCTGGCCAAAGCGTAACCGGTTCAGGCGGCCAACCCTGCCCCTACACTATTGCCGATGGATACCGCCCTTTCGCCACCCGTGGGCCAGCTGCTTGGCGGCCGGTACCACGTCGACTCGCGGATCGCGCGGGGCGGAATGGCGACGGTGTATCTCGGTACCGACACCAGGCTTGACCGCGTGATCGCGCTGAAGATCGCGCACCCGGAGCTGTCAGACGACGCGGAGTTCGTCCGCCGGTTCATCGGGGAAGCGCGTTCGGCCGCTAGGCTGTCCAGCCCGAACGTGGTCGCGATCTTCGACCAGGGCTCGGACAAGCGGCTGCACTACATAGCGATGGAGTATGTCCCGGGCCGAACGCTGCGGCAGCTGCTGAACGAGCGCGGCAGGCTCAGCGCCAGGGAGGCGCTCGACATCATGGCGGGCGTGCTCACGGGACTGGCGGCCGCGCATGACGCTGGCTTCGCGCACCGGGACGTCAAGCCGGAAAACGTGCTGCTGGCTGCCTCGGGCGCGGTGAAGGTCGCCGATTTCGGGCTCGCCAGATCGGTGGCTGGCACGGTCCAGACGAAAGGCGGCATGATCATCGGAACGGCCGCCTACCTGGCGCCCGAGCAGGTTGCGGGCGGGACATCCGACGCGCGCACCGATGTCTACGCCGCCGGGATCATGCTCTTCGAGTTGCTCACCGGTTTCCAGCCGCATACCGCCGAGAGCCCGCTGGCTGTCGCGTACAAGCATGTCGATGAGGTCGTGCCGCCGCCGTCCAGCGTCCTGCCCGGGCTTTCCGGCGCCGTAGACGCCATGGTGGCGATGGCCACTAGCCGCGATCCCGACCTCAGGCCGGCCAGCGCCGGCCAGTTCCTGCGCGCGATCCAGGAGGTCAGGGACGCGCAGGCAGCGGGAACGGCGCCGCCTCAAGCCCCCGTCGGCTATGAGCAGGCGGCCTTTGACAGGTCAGCCGACAGGGCAGCTCAGCCCCACCGGGCGCCGCCAGCGTTCTCCGGGCCGCAGCCTCGCCCTCCGGCATTCCGGGGCTCCGGCCCGCAGCCCGGCCTGGCTGCGTTCCATGGCTCGGAGCCGCATCCCAGCCTCCCGCTGCACTCCGGCTCCGAGCCGCTCTGGGCGCCAGCGTCTGATTCGGCCTCACATCCCTACCAGGCGCCAGGGCCAGGGGCTGGTTCCGGAGCGCACGGCAGCCCCGTGCGCTCCGGTGCCTACGGCTTCGATGACAGTGAAGACTTCGGCGGTGCAATCGCCGACCATGCCTACGACCCGGGCGACTACCAGACGCCGCGGCACTGGGAATCCTCGCAGCCCGGCGATGCCACGCCAGGCGCGGTCGGTGCGTCGGCCCTCCCATCCCTGCGCCCGCAGCGATCCGAGGTGCTGCCTGCGCCGTACGGCGACACGCAGTCGATGGCTAACCACACGCTGGTCGTCGCAGCTGCCGATGAGATCGCCGCGTATGGCGATCTGCCAGGTGTCAGCTATGGCCAGCCGTTGGATGGCGGCCGCTACCGCGGCCGCGGCCGTCGGGCACCGGGCGGGCGCCTGATGTATGTCTCAGGCGCGCTGGCCCTGATTCTGGTGATCGCGCTGGTGACGTGGTGGTTCAGCTCGGGCCGGTACCAGCAGGTCCCCGCTCTGCGCGGGATGACCCTGAGCGCTGCGAAGACCGCGCTGAAGAACCAGGGCCTGACGTACAAGCTCGCCCGCCCGCGCACCAACCCGCTGCCGAAGGGGGACGTGGTCAAGGTGTCTCCGGGCAGGGGCCAGCGGATTGCGGGCGGGTCGTCGGTCACGCTGACAGTGTCGCTCGGACCGGTGATGCGCGTCGTGCCCGACGTAAGCGGTCAGACCGAGGCGGCGGCGAAGGCATTCCTCAGCCAGCATCGCCTGACTGTCGGCCCGGACCAGCCCGCCGTGTCCAGCTCGGTGCCCGCCGGTGCGGTGATCGGCACGATTCCGCGCGCTTACACCAGGATTCCGCAGAACCATCCAGTCAGTCTGATCGTGAGCGAGGGTCCGGGCCTGCCGAACTTCGTCGGCATGCAGGTCACGGACGCCCAGGCGGCCGCATCGGCGGGCGGCTACCAGATCAATGCCGTTCCGAACGCAAAGGGCAGCGAACCAGCGAACACGATCACCAGTCAGTCGCCGCCGCCCGACACCCCGATCACGCCAAACGAGGTCGTCACCGTTCACTTCTCGCCCGGGCCGCCCACGGTTCCGGTTCCGAACGTCCAGGGCATGCCGGTAGCGCAGGCCATTTCGACGCTGCAGGGGGCCGGGTTCCATGTCAAGGTCGACCATTCGGGTCCCGGGGGGACCGTCGGCTCTTATACGCCGCAGGGCGACCAGCCAAAGGGAACGGTTATCACGCTGACTATCGGGATCTTCAGCGGCCTCTGAACGCTGGCTCCAACAAGCGGCGGCGGACGCACAGTCAGAGTTCTGGACCCTCGCCGGGCAGTTCCTGATACGAATAGCGCTGCTCACGCCACGGGTCGGCGGTGTTGTGGTAGCCGCGCTCCTCCCAGAAACCCCGCCGGTCGCCGATCATGTACTCGATCGCGCGCACCCACTTGACATTCTTCCAGCCGTACCGTGAGGGAACCACGAGCCTGACGGGATAGCCCTGTTCCGGGCTCAGTTCCCGGCCATCGCGATGAGTGGCGAGCAGCGTCTCGGGAGCGCCGAAGACATCAAGCGGCAGGTTGGCGCCGTAGCCGAAGTCGGCCCAGATCATCACGTGCGTCGCCCGCTCTGATGATGGCACGGCGCGCAAAATCTCGGCGGCCGGAACCCCGAGCCAGGTGATCCCCAGCACCGAGAATTTCGTAACGCAGTGGAAGTCGGCGATGATCTCGGTCCTTGGCAGCGCCCTGAAGCCGTCCCATGTCCACCGGCGCTCCCGGCCCGCCTCGGTCGCACCGTACACACGCAGATCCCAGGTCTGCTGATTGCACGCCGGAACCGGCCCGTAGTGCAGCACCGGCATCCTCGCCTGAACATGC
>DASWGE010000080.1:0-3222 GCA_036393895.1 Streptosporangiaceae bacterium
GTCGTCCGCCCCTGCGAGATCCTTACCGAGTTCAGGATCCCGATCGTCGCCGGCGGCGGAAGCGCCTATCAGAAGGTGGGACGCCGGGTCGGCGACTGGCCGGTCGCCGCGGCCGGGGCGGCGATCTGGCTGGACCCCAACGGCGGCGCCGTCGCCGACACGGGAATCGGATTGACGGCCGTCGGCGCCGAGCACTTCTCCGCGGCGGCCGCCGAGGACTTCCTACGCGGCCAGCCAGCGACGCGGGAGAACTTCACGCGGGCCGGCCAGATCGCCGCCGAGCACTGCCATCCGGTCTCAGACCAGCGCGGCCCGGCTGATTACAAGCGCCACCTGGTCGGCGAGCTCACCGCCAGGGCCCTCCGCCGCGCGCTAGCCAGGGCGCGAGACAGCCAGCCCGGGACGCGCGGCGCGGTACCCGGGATGCGGGGAACCTGACGTGCAAATCGCTGTGAACGTCAACGGGACCGAGTACTCTCGCGTCGTCGAGCCGAGACTGCTCCTCATTCACTTCATCAGAGATGATCTCGGCCTGACCGGCTCGCACTGGGGGTGCGACACATCGAACTGCGGCGCATGCGTCCTCTGGCTCGACGACATGCCGGTGAAGTCCTGCACGGTGCTCGCGGCCATGGCCGACGGCCGCCGGGTACGCACCGTCGAGGGCCTGGAGCGCGGCGGCGAGCTCGACCCGGTGCAACAAGGATTCGCCCGCTGCCACGGCCTCCAGTGCGGTTTCTGCACACCGGGCATGATGCTGACCGCGCGCTGGCTGCTCGACCACAACCCCGACCCGTCGGACGAGGAGATCCGCGCCGCGATATCCGGCCAGATCTGCCGGTGCACCGGATACGAGAACATCGTCAGGGCCGTCCGCTGGGCCGCCCAGCATGAAGCTGCCACGGTCGAGGACTCAGTCGCCGACAGCCGCGGAGATCCCGGCGACACCGGTGAGCTCGCATGATTTCTAACCGGGCCTACGGGCCGGTGCCGCGCAAGGAGGACGCGAGGTTCATCCGCGGCAAGGGCACGTTCGTGGACGACGTCACCCTGCCCGGAATGCTCTACGGGGCGATACTGCGCAGCCCGCTGGCGCACGCCAGGATCCGCTCGGTCGATACGGTCGCCGCCGAGGCCCATCCGAGCGTCGAAGCCGTCATCACGGGCAGGACCCTGGCCGGGCGCAACCTCGCGTGGATGCCCACCCTGTCCGCCGACGTGCAGGCCGTCCTGGCAACTGACAAGGTCAGGTTCCAGGGCCAGGAGGTCGCCTTCGTCGTCGCGCGGGACAGGTATTCGGCACGCGACGCGCTCGAGTTGATCAACGTCGAGTACGAGCCGCTGCCCGCGGTGATCGATGCGCGCACGGCCCTCGACCCTGGCGCCGAGGTGATCCGCGACGACCTGGCGGGCAGGGCTGACAACCGGATCTTCGACTGGTCCGCCGGCAGCCAGGCGGCCACCGACGCCGTCTTCGCCACCGCTGATGTCGTCGTCGCCCAGGACATGCTCTACCCGAGGGTGCACCCCGCGCCGCTGGAGACCTGCGGCGCGGTCGCGGACATGGACCAGGTCAGCGGCCGACTTACGATCTGGTGCACGACCCAGGCGCCGCACGCGCACCGCACGCTCTACGCGCTGATCACGGGGCTGCCAGAGCACAAGATCCGGATCATCTCGCCAGACATCGGCGGCGGGTTCGGCAACAAGGTCCCGATCTACCCCGGGTACCTTTGCGCAGTCGTCGGGGCGATGATCACCGGCAGGCCGGTCAAGTGGGTCGAGGATAGGTCAGAGAACCTGATGTCGACCACGTTCGCCAGGGACTACCACATGCGCGGCGAGGTTGCCGCCACCAGGGACGGCAAGATACTCGGCCTGCGGGCAACGGTCCTCGCCGACCATGGGGCCTTCAACGGGGCCGCGCAGCCGACCAGGTTCCCGGCCGGGTTCTTCCATATCTTCACCGGCTCCTACGACCTTCAGGCCGCGTACTGCGAGGTCACGGGTGTGTACACGAACAAGGCACCGGGCGGCGTCGCCTACTCCTGCTCGTTCAGGATCACTGAGGCCGTCTACCTGGTCGAGCGGATGGTGGACATGCTGGCCCGCGAACTGGCCATGGATCCAGCCGAGTTGCGGATGAAGAACCTATTGCGGCCCGAACAGTTCCCTTACACCTGCCCGACTGGCTGGCAATACGATTCCGGCGACTATCCGCGGGCGCTGCGGGCCGCGATGGACCTGGCGGGCTACGACGACCTGCGCCGCGAGCAGGCGGACAAGCGCCAGCGGGGCGAGTACATGGGCATCGGGATCAGCTTCTTCACCGAAGGCGTGGGCGCAGGCCCGCGCAAGCATATGGACATCCTGGGCCTCGGCATGGCCGACGGCGCCGACCTGCGGATATATCCCACGGGCAAGGCCGTGCTGAGCGTCTCGTGCCAGACCCAGGGCCAGGGTCACGAGACGACGTTCGCGCAGCTTGTCGCGGGTGAACTCGGGTTGTCGCCGGACGACGTGGAGGTGGTTCACGGCGACACGGACCGGACGCCGTTCGGTATGGGCACCTACGGGTCCCGGTCCACGGCGGTGTCCGGCGCCGCCGCGGTCGTGGCCGCACGAAAGGCGCGGGAGCGGGCGCGGATCGTCGCGGCGGCGATGATGGAGGTCGCGCCCGATGACCTGGAGTGGACCGGCGGTGCGTGGCGGGTCCGCGGCGACCCTGAGCAGGCGGCCCCGATGAGCGCGATCGCGATGGCCGCGCATTCGGGGCTTGAATTGCCGGAGGGCGTCGAGGGGCACCTGGACGCCGAGACGGTCTACGACCCGCCGAACCTGACCTTCCCGTTCGGCGCCTACATCTGCGTCACCGATGTCGACCCAGGGACCGGCGAGGTGGTGGTCCGCCGGTTCATCGCGGTCGACGACTGCGGCGTGCGGATCAATCCGATGATCGTCGAGGGCCAGATTCACGGCGGGCTCGCCGATGGGATCGGTATGGCCCTAATGCAGGCGATCGCCTTTGATCCTGAAGGCAACTGCCTGGGCGGCTCGTTCATGGACTACCTGCTCCCGACGGCGGTCGAGTGCCCCTCATGGGAGCTTGGCGCGACCGTCACGCCCTCGCCGCACCACCCGATCGGCGCCAAGGGCATCGGTGAGTCGGCGACGGTCGGCTCGCCGGCCGCCGTGGTGAACTCAGTGCTCGACGCGCTGGCG
>DASWGE010000081.1:0-3165 GCA_036393895.1 Streptosporangiaceae bacterium
TTCGGCGATCCCAGCGCCGGCGGCGACGAGTGCCACATGGCCTTCCACTTCCCGCTGATGCCGCGGATCTTCATGGCCGTGCGCAGGGAGCAGCGCTACCCGATCTCGGAGATCCTCGCCAAGACGCCGCAGATTCCCTCCGGCTGCCAGTGGGGGATCTTCCTGCGCAACCACGACGAGCTGACCCTGGAGATGGTCACCGACGACGAGCGCGACTACATGTACGCCGAGTACGCCAAGGACCCGAAGATGAAGGCCAACATCGGGATCCGGCGCCGCCTAGCCCCGCTGCTCGACAACGACACGAACCAACTCCAGCTGTTCACAGCCTTGCTGCTGTCGCTGCCTGGCTCGCCGGTCATGTACTACGGCGACGAGATCGGCATGGGGGACAACATCTGGCTCGGCGACAGGGATGGCGTCCGGACGCCGATGCAGTGGACGCCGGACCGCAACGGCGGCTTCTCGCGCTCGGATCCGCAGCGGCTCTACCTGCAACCCAATATGGACCCCATCTACGGCTACCAGGCCATCAATGTCGAGGCACAGGAGCGCAACACCGGCTCGTTGCTGCACTGGACGCGCAGGGTGATCGAGATCCGCAAGCGCCATCCGGTATTCGGGCTCGGCAAATACTCCGAGCTGACCAGCTCGAATCCGAGCGTGCTCGCGTTCATCAGGGAGTACGCCGATTCCGGGCCCGGCAGCGCGGAGGGTAATCCGATCCTGTGCGTGAACAATCTGTCCAGGTTCCCGCAGCCGGTGGAACTCGACCTGAGCAGGTTCAACGGCTACACCCCGGTCGAGTGCATGGGTGGCGTCGCGTTCCCGCCCGTTGGTGAGCTGAGCTACCTGCTCACGCTGCCCGGGCACGCCTTCTACTGGTTTGTCGTGCAGCCGCCGAGCTAGCCGGATCCGGCCCGGATACACCAGAAACTACCCACCCTGGATCTGGCCCGGCCACTGCCGGATGCTTGACTCGTCTGGTGACGCAGGGCGCGCTCGCTGATCTGCTCTCCGAATGGCTCCCTGCCCAGCGCTGGTTCGCGGGCAGCGGGTCCAGGGTGCGCCAGATCGAGATAACCTCCGACGTCCAGCTAGCGGCGGGTGACCCCGAGCTGCGGCACCTGATGGTTGATGTCCTGGTCGGTCAGGAGCGAGTCAGCTATCAGCTACTGACCGGCCTGCGGGCCGAGCTGCCACCAGCACTCGCCGGAGCCAGCATCGGCGCAATGCCAGACGGCAGGATCGCTTATGACGGCGCGGCCGACCCCGAGCTGACGGCCGTCCTGCTGCGCGGTATCGTCGCGCAGCGCAGCGTCGGCCCGCTGCGGTTCGGCACAGAGCCTGGAGCCATCGTTGACGGGACCGCGCCGGGCCGGACCCTGCCCGCTCTGGCCAGCAACACCAGCGTCGTGTTCGGCGAGGCGGCCATACTGAAGCTGCTCAGAAGACCGTTCGCCGGACACCACCCCGACCTTGAGGTGCCCTCGGCGCTCGCGCGCAACGGCTCGAAGCTGGTCGCCGCGCCGCTCGGCTGGATCGAGATGCCGCCCATCGGGCAGCCTGCGCCGGCGCAGGCAAGCGATGCCGCCCCGGTTGTACTGGCCATCTTGTCGGTGTTCTTCCCCCGCTCCAGCGACGGCTGGTCGCTGGCCACGGCGAGCCTGCGCAGCGCTCATCAGCACGGGGCCGGCCAGCACGGTGTCGGCCAGCACGGTGTCGGCCAGCACGGGCCGATACCAGACTTCTCCGCCGAGGCCAGGCTGCTCGGCGAGGCCACGGCGCGGCTGCATACCGAGCTCGCTGGGGCGTTCGGCACCAGCGCGCTATCCCGTTTCGCCCTGACCGACCTGATCGATACCATGGCGACTGAGCTGAGCCAGGCCACCGGTGTCGTGCCGCAGCTGCGCGAGCACGAGGCAGCGATCAGGGCGTGCTACGCCGCGCTCGCCGAACCAGGGACCGAGGTCGCGGTGCAGCGGATCCATGGCGACTATCACCTAGCGCAGGTGCTCAGCACCGACGGGGGGTGGATCGTGCTCGACTTCGAAGGTGAGCCGTCGGTGCCGCTCGCCCGCCGCAGGGCGTTTGCGCCCGCGCTGCGCGATGTGGCGGGGATGCTGCGCTCGTTCGACTACGCGGCTAGGCACGAGGCACTACGGCATCCGGATGACAAACGGCTGGCCGAAGTGGCTTCAGCGTGGGTGAGCCGATGTCAGGATGCATTCTGCTCGGGGTATGCGCAGATCATGGGCAGCGATCCCAGGACGGGCGGGCAGCTCCGGTCGAGGTCGCCGCTCCTCCGCGCGCTGATTCTCAGCAAGGCGGTCTACGAGGCGGTCTACGAGGCCAGGCACCGGCCTGACTGGCTGCCGATACCGCTCGCCGCGATCGCGGAGGCAAGCCGATGACAGCCGCAGGTAAGTCGAGAGACCGGGGCCCCAAGATCACCGATCCGATCAGCCACGAGGAGATCGACCGGATCCTTTCCGGGCAGCACCACGATCCGCACGCCGTGCTGGGAGCTCACCCTGGACCGCAAGGGACGATCATCAGGGCGCTGCGACCGCTGGCCTCCTCAGTTGACATCGTCCTGCCCGACGGCAGCAGGTACCCGATGGGGCATGTGCACGAAGGCGTGTTCTCGGTGACGGTGCCGGCCGATGCCGCGGTCAGCGAGTACCTGCTCGCGGTGTCCTACCGGGCCGACGGGCCCGAGCTGCTCGCCGACGACCCGTACCGGCACCTGCCCACGCTCGGCGAGATGGACCGGCACCTGATCGGCGAGGGCAGGCATGAGGAGTTGTGGCGCGTACTCGGCGCGCGGGTGCGGCCTGAGCTGGACGGTGCTTCGTTCGCCGTCTGGGCGCCGAGCGCACGCGGGGTTCGCGTCATCGGGGACTTCAACCACTGGGATGGGCGGGCGCACCCGATGCGCTCGCTCGGCCGCTCTGGCGTCTGGGAGCTGTTCGTTCCCGGCGTCGGATCCGGCGTCAGGTACAAGTACGAGATCTGCGGCCAGGACGGGGCCTGGCACCGCAAGGCCGACCCGCTGGCTGCACTCGCCGAGGCGCCCCCAGCGACCGCGTCAGTCGTATTCGACTCCGGCTACGAGTGGGCCGACAAGGACTGGATGACGGCCAGGGCAGAGCGCGATCCGCT
>DASWGE010000082.1:0-1876 GCA_036393895.1 Streptosporangiaceae bacterium
GCCCACCTCAACCTGATCGGCGCCGACATTGTCGAGGTCGCGCCGAGCTACGACCATGCGCAGATCACCGGGATCGCAGCCGCGCACGTCGGCTACGAGCTGCTCTCTGCCCTGGCCGCCGGTCGCGCGGCGAGCTGACGCTGCAAGGCTTAGGCGACCGATCGGCCCGACGAACCGCAGCGGGCCAATAGGAGGATGTCCGGATGCGACCAGACCGCTATGACGTCGCCGTGGTCGGCGCCGGGATCGTCGGACTCGCCGTCGCGCGCGAAATAGTCGCCCGGCGTCCGGTCGCTCAGGTCATCGTCATCGACAAGGCCAGCGCGGTAGCCCAGCACCAGACTGGCCACAATTCCGGCGTCATCCACGCTGGCGTCTACTATGCGCCTGGCTCGCTCAAGGCGCAGCTCTGCGTCGAGGGCGCCAAGCTGATGTACGAATTCTGCGAGCAGCACACGATCCCGTTTGAGCGCTGCGGGAAACTGATCGTGGCCGTCACCGGGGACGAGCTGCCACGGCTGGCCGACCTTGAGGCGCGAGCGCAAGCCAATGGTGTGCCTGGCCTGCGCCGGGTCAGCGCAGCGGAGATTGCTGAGATCGAGCCGGAGTGCCGCGGCATCGCGGCGCTGCATTCACCGGCAACGGGGATCGTCGACTTCGCCGCCGTAGCCAGGGCGATCGAATCGGAACTGCGCGCTCAAGGCGTCGAGTTCGCGCTGGGCTGTGAGATCACCGCCATCCGCCGGGAAACAGGACCGGCCACCGTGCTCGTGCACTCCGGCGGCTCGATCCGCGCAGATTCGGCGATCGCCTGCGCCGGACTGTGGTCGGACCGGCTCGCAGTGTCGGCGGGCGCCCCCTCCGAACCCAGGATCGTGCCGTTCCGCGGCGCCTACCTCAGGCTCGCGCAAGGCCAGAAACCAGTGGTCCGCGGCATGATCTACCCCGTGCCCGATCCGGCCCTGCCATTCCTTGGCGTCCACATCACCAGGCACATCGACGGCGGCGTCCTGCTCGGGCCGACCGCGCTGCTTGTCGCCGCCAGGGACGGGTATGGACCGCCCGCGCCGCGGTCAGCGCTGCGATCGTCCCTGCGGGACGCCGGGGCGAGTTTGAGCTGGCCGGGGACATGGGCGCTCGCGCGGACGTTCTGGCGCACTGGACTGACTGAGCTTGCGATGGCGAGTAGCCGTCGGCTTTTCGTTAGAAAATGTGCCCAGTATGTTCCCGCGATCGCCGGGATGCGGCTAGAGCGCGGCGCCGCGCGCGGCGTCAGGGCGCAGGCCGTGGACCGGGAGGGGCGCCTGGTCGACGACTTCGCGATCTCGCAGACGCCCGGCAGCACGCACGTTCGGAATGCGCCGTCGCCGGCCGCCACCTCCTCGTTCGCGCTGGCGGCCCGCATCGTCGACCGGTTCGAGGCGGCGTCGGGCTGAGAATGGCCGGGGCGTCATTCACGTTTCGCATACGACTGGCCCCGCATCGTGATGAACTTCAGGCGAGGCAATTACGTAAAAGACGGTGGTTGCAAAAGACGCACGGCGCCCAACCCGGGACGGAAAGTCATGCCGGTTATTGCCCTCATAACGTGGATCGTCACCGCTCTCGGTGGGCTGTACCTGCTGGCGATCTGGCTCATCGAGTACGACCCTGACTTCCAGCGCGCTGCCGCGACGCGGCTCCCCGTGCCGGTCATCTCGGGGCACGTCCTGTTCGCCCTGGGCGGTCTGGTCGTCTGGCTGCTGTACCTGATCACCGACAAGGAGGTATTCGCGTGGTCAACGATCGCCATCCTGGCCTTCGTGGCGACCTTCGGGCTCACCATGGCCGTGCGGTGGATCGGCGTCTACCGTGCCGGGCCGATCAGAGCGCCCGC
>DASWGE010000083.1:0-14068 GCA_036393895.1 Streptosporangiaceae bacterium
CTTGGACAAACCTTTGTTCCCGCCTAATCTGGCGAGGATCCGACGAGTTGTAAATAGCAGGCGATACCTAGACCGACGGCGTTATCGTGTTGTAACGTTCCGAGCCGTGCGTTACGTGGTGCTAGGTTGCGGAGCGATCGGCGGCACGATCGCCGCCGGACTGGCCCGCGACGGCCACGATGTGCTGGTCAGCGACGCCAGTCCGGATGTGGTCAGCGCGGTGGGCGCGCGGGGGATCAGGATCACCGGACCGGTCGAGTCTTTTGTTGCGCCCGTGACCGCTGTCGCTCCCGCGGGTCTGCCTGAGCGGCTCGACTGCCCGGTCCTGATCGCCGTGAAGGCCCATCACACCGCTGCCGCGGCGGCTTCGGTCGCGGGGCGCCTGACGGACGGCGGCTTCGTGGTCTCGCTGCAGAACGGGCTGAACTACGCGGTGCTGGGCGACGCGGTCGGGCCGGAGCGGGTCGTGGAGGGGTGCGTGAACTTCGGCGCCGACGCGCTCGAACCCGGCGTGATCTTGCGCGGCAACCGGGCCACGCTCATGATCGGCGAGATCGACGGAACGCTCAGCGATCGGGTGCGGGCGCTGGTGGCCGACATCGCCGACGCCCAGGTCACCGGCAACATCCTCGGCTACCTGTGGGCGAAGGAGGCCTACGGCGCGATGCTGGCGGCGACCGCTGTCAGCGACCTGCCGATCGCCGAGGTGCTCGAGAATCCGCGGTGGGCGCCGCTGCTTACCGAGATCGCACGGCAGGTGCTCGCGCAAGCGCCGGTGCCGCCGGTGCCGCTTGACGGCTTCGACCCGGCCGACCTCGACGGCTCGCTTGAGCGGCTCGCCGAACTCAACCGACGCTCGGCGAAGACGCACTCGGGGATCTACCGGGACCTGGCCATCCTGCACCGCCCGACCGAGGTGCCTGCGATTCTCGGCGGCCTGGCCGGGGAACAGGCGCCGCTGGTGCGGCGGGTGGTCGAGCTCATCGCGGCGATCGAGGCTGGCAACCGCGTCTGCAGCCGGGCCAATCTCGACCTGCTCGCCGCGTACGAGCGGCTTGCCCGGCTCGGCCAGCCGCTCAACGCGGTCGCCGCCGTGATCGGCGCTCCGGACCGGGCAGCCGCCGGCCCGCTGGCCGGTCAGCCGGTCGCGGTCAAGGACATGATCGCGATTCAGGGCGTGCCGACGCGGTGCGGCAGCCCGGCGAGCGATCCTCTTCCGGCGGCCGCGGACGCGTTGCTGGTCCGCCGCCTGCGCGATGCCGGGGCCGAGGTCTTCGCGGCGTCCCAGTGCCTGGAGTACGCGGCCGGGTTCGCGCATCCTGACATCGGCGGCACCCGCAATCCCGCCGACCCGGCCCGGACCTCTGGCGGGTCCTCCGGCGGGTCCGCGGCCCTCGTGGCCGCGGGCGTCTGCGACCTGGCGGTCGGCACCGATACCGGCGGGTCGATCAGGATCCCCGCCGCCTACTGCGGGATCGTCGGGTTCAAGCCGAGCTACGGGCTGGTCCCCACCGGAGGGATCTTCCCGTTGTCGCCGCGCTGCGACCACGCGGGCACGCTCACCGCCACGGTTTCCGGCACCGCCCGGCTGCTCGCCGTGCTCGCGGGCCGCGCCGATCTCGCGGGTGCGGCCGATCTCGCGGGCGCGGCCGGCCTGCCGGGCGCGGCCGATCGCGCCGGAGCGGGCGGCCACGTGACCTTCACCGTCGGCGTCCTCGCCGCTCAGCTCGCCGATCCGTCCGTGACCAGCGAGGTCGCCGACTCCCTTGGCGCGGCGATCGCCGCGCTGACGGCCGCTGGCTGGGACGTCAGGGAGGTGAAGGCGCCCTGGCTCGACCGGCTCGCGCGGTGGGAGGAGACGCTGACGGTGATCGTCGCGCGGGAAGCGCACCTGGTTCACGCTGGCCGGGACACCAGCAGGTACAGCGAAGGCACGCTCGCGCTGCTGCAGTACGGGGCGAAGGTGACTGACGAGCAGTACGCGCTCGCCATGGACGAGCAGTCGGACCTGACCGCGGCGATCGAGTCGAGCCTGTCGGGTGTCGACGTCCTAGCCGGCCCGACGGTCGGCTACCAGGCCCCCGATGAGGACCCGCCCTTCGGTCTCGGCGACGACAACGCCGAAGGCCGGTTCACCGGGCCGTACAACCTGACCGGCCACCCGGCCCTGTCGCTGCCCAGTCCGGCCGACGGGCTGCCGGCCGGGCTCCAGCTCGCCGGGCGCCGCGGGGCTGACGGTGCGTTGCTCACCGTGGCCGCCGCGGTCGAGCGAGTGATCGGCGTCGCCAATGCATCCGCGAGAGTTCAACCCAGGAAGGTCTGACCCATGCCCACCACGCTGAACCGCCGCATGCTCGACCTGGCCGGCATCGAGGTGCCCGTGGTCGAGGCGGCAGGGTCCGGCCACGGGCCGAAGCTCACGGTCATCGCCGGAGTGCACGGCTGCGAGTACGCCTCGATGGCGGCGGTGCGGCAGTGGTCGGCCGGCCTCTCGGGGCTGGACCTGCGCGGCAGCGTCCGCGCGGTGCCCGTGCTGAACCTGCCAGCGTTCCGGGCGCGCAGCCCGTTCGTCATCCCTGAAGACGGCAAGAACCTCAACAGGTGCTTCCCAGGCGATCCGGACGGTACCCTCGCCGATCGGCTGGCCCACGCGACGTTCACCCAGCTCATCGCCGGGAGCGACGCGCTGATTGACGCGCACTGCGGCGACCTGCCCGAGGCGCTTGAGCCATTCACCCTCTACGAGGCCGGGCCAGCCGAGGACCAGGCGCTGGCACTCGCGCTCGCCTACGGTCTGGGGTATGTCATCAGGCAGGAACAAGGGCCGGGCCGGGCCGTTGGCGGAACCACCAGCGCCGCGGCGGCAGCAGTCGGCATTCCGGCGATTACCGCCGAGGCTGGCGGGTGCGGGCTGGTCGAGCAGGCGGCGATCGATCTGCACGTGCGAGGACTCGACCGGGTGCTTGCCGCGCTTGGCATGATCGACGGGCCGGCCGCGAAGGAAGGCGAGGCTGGGACGCAGGGCCCGGCCCGGTCGGAAACAGCGCCGGAGTCGGCGCCGACCATGCTGAGCCGGTTCATCTGGCTGCGCTGCGATAACGCCGGATGGTGGGAGCCGGCCGTTCGTCCGGGCGACACAGTGGCCGAAGGACAGCTGCTCGGGACGGTCACCAGCATCGACGGCGGGGCGGTCATGCAGTCGATCACCGCGCCGGTCGCGGGCGTGCCGATGTTCATCACGAGCTCGCCGGCGGTGGAGGCCGACGGCCTGCTGCTCGGTCTCGGCGCTCGCTGACCGGATCAGCAGCTCAGGCGACGGTCGGCGCCGAGCCGGAGTCGCTGATCATCGGGCGGCCCGCTGCGGCCCATTCCTGCATGCCACCACCGACGTTGATTGCCTGCCAGCCTGCCTCGGCCAGGGCGAGCACCACCCGCGCCGAACGCGATCCCGATCGGCAGATCACGTAGATCGTGTCGTCACGCGGGATCTCCGAGCTGCGATGATTAAGCTGCGGAAGCGGGATGTGGTTGGCGGTCGGCGCGTGCCCGGCGGCCCACTCGTACGGCTCCCGCACGTCGAGCAGCCAGCAGCCCTCGGGAACGTCCGATGCAGGTACTTCCGGCACCGACTGAGCCGTGGTCATTCATCTCCCCTCGCAGGTTCTCGGCTGCCTCCCGCGACGTTGCGGCGGCGAGCTAGGAAAATGTTAGGTCACCCCGGGGACGCGCGGGGCCACGGCATGCCACCAGGCAGGGAGAGCTGAGCATCAGCCTGGACCCTGCATTCCCTGATATCCCTGATATGCCCGATATATGGGCATTCCGGCATTCTCTGATATATGGGTGAAACACCCATCCCTGAATCCGGTATGGGTGGACCACTCAAACCTGGCTGGGGCGGCAACCGCCCAGCGAACCTAGCTCGGCTCAGCCGGGCGCCTTGGCTGCCCGCCCGCCGCCGCGGCCTGCTCATCTGCCGCTGCCTGGGTATTAGCCGCTGCCTCAGCCTCGGCCCGCGCCGCCATGTTGATCTTCCGCAGGTGCTTGGCCATCGACCTGAAAACGAAGAACAGTATGACGCCCATGCCGAAGATCACGAGGAACGCGACCGTTCCGGGCTGAGCCAGGATGCTGTGCGAGGCGGCCAGGAATGTCACAGCCGCACCTTCTCTCGGATTCCGGCGAACAGATCATCCTCTGGCTTCTCAGTATCCACCAGGGACCTGGCGAGATGATAATCCTCGGTCGGCCACGCCTCGCGCTGGATTTCGACCGGGCAGGCGAACCAGCCGCCGTCCGGATCGACCTGGGTCGCGTGCGCCAGCAGCGCCTGATCGCGGATCTCGAAGTAGTCCGCGCACGGTATGAACGTGGTGATCTCGTGCTCGGGCCCGGCCGGTTCGTCTTCCTCGTCCGCCCATGCCTTGAGCCGCTCCTCGTACGCGGACGCAAGACCGTGCTCGATCATCTTTTCGTGCAGGGCACTGAACCGAGCACGGTGGAAGGTAACGAAATAGTAGAGCTTCAACGGCTGCCACGGCTCACCGCAGTCCGGATATCGATCTGGATCCGCGGCCGCCTCGAAGGCCTCGACCGATACGCGGTGGGTCATGATGTGATCGGGATGCGGGTAGCCGCCGTTCTCGTCGTAGGTGAGAATGACGTGCGGCCGGAACTCGCGCACCGCCTGGACCAGGGGCCTGGCCGCCACCTCGAGTGACTGGAGGGCAAAGCACCCCTCAGGCAGCGGCGGCAGCGGGTCGCCTTCAGGCAGCCCCGAGTCGACGAAGCCAAGGAACTGCTGGCGCACGCCGAGAATGTCGCGCGCCATCGCCATCTCGGCGCGCCTGATGCCGGGCAGGTTGGCCCGCACCTCAGGCCTGTCCATCGCCTTGTTGAGTATGTCGCCCCGCTCGCCGCCGGTCAGCGTGCAGACCAGGACGTCGGCGCCCTCGTGGACGTATTTCGCCATCGTCGCGGCGCCCTTGCTTGACTCGTCGTCCGGGTGGGCGTGTACCGCCATCAGCCGTAGCGGCCCGTCACCGCAGGCGAGCCCGGCCGGAGGCGCTGATTCCGGCTCAGGCTGCGCAGGCGCAGAAACTTGGCCAGGGCTTGCTGATGACATCCCGCGTTCCCTCTCGACGGCTTGGCTGAAAGCGGCAGATCACGCTGCCCGCCGGCCGTCCCTGGTCTCGCGGGTCACGCAATTGCCTCGAGTCAGAACACGCCAGACCGGTACCGGCATTCCGTAGCGGACCATGCTCGGCGGTGCTCGCTTATCACCACTTTTCGTGGCCTAATGGTCTGCCCGCTGTGGCCTGATGTGCAGCGCGAACGGCACTATGTCTCAGGAGTGTGTTCGAAAAAAGTTTCTGACCTTTATATGGTTGAGTCAGTCGGAAGGACAAAGTAGTCTCGATGGATTATCCCCTCACGAGGGGCCCGGATGGCGGGCCCGGCGGATTAGTTCAGGTCCGCACAGAGGATGCGAGGAGTACTTGTGACCGAGACCCGTGACGACACTGTCACCTGGCTGACGCAGGAGGCATTTGACCGGCTCAAGGCTGAGCTCGATCATCTGTCTGGCCAGGGCAGGATCGACATCGCCAAGAAGATCGAGGCGGCTCGGGAAGAGGGCGACCTGCGGGAGAACGGCGGATACCACGCGGCCAAGGAGGAGCAGGGCAAACAGGAGGCGCGGATCCACCAGCTCACCCACATCCTGACGCATTCCCGGGTAGGTGAGCCGCCCAGGACCGATGGTGTCGTCGGCCCTGGCATGACGGTCACCGTCCGGTTTGAGGGTGACGACGCCGAGACCACGTTCCTGCTCGCCTCCCGCGAGGAGAGCGGGGCTCCGATCGATGTGTACTCGCCGAAGTCGCCGCTTGGCGAAGCGATCGCTGGCAAGAAGGTCGGCGAGACCGCCAGCTACAACCTGCCCAATGGGAAGCCGCTGACCGTCGAGATCATCGACGCCGTGCCCTACGGGGGCATGTAGCCGGCCCAGGACGACGCGAGAGCGAGAACGGCCCGGGCCAACAGGCCCGGGCCGTTCTCGCGTCTTCGCTCTTGCGGGCAGTCGTGGCTAGGCGACGAGCTCCGGTTCGGGGGCTGAGGCGCCTGCCTGCCCCGGCATGTCGGCCCGGCCGCGCAGCGGGATCTCCTTGACCAGCCAGGCGAGCCCGAACACGATCACCGAGGCCGGCGCCGCCCAGATGAACACGGTCTCGATGCCGTGCGAGATCGCGAAGTACACCGCCTCGCGCAGCTGACCCGGCATGCGCTGCACGACCGGCGGGCTGAGCTGGCCGTTCGCCTGGAACGGCACGCCAGGCAGGCGCGCGTGGATCGTGCTGAGCAGCGACCTCGTGAACAGGACCCCGAAGATCGAGACGCCGATCGATCCGCCGATCTGCTGGAAGAACGCCCGCGAGCTGCTCGCCACGCCCATGTCTCTTGGGTCCACGCTGTTCTGCGCGATCAGCGTTGTGACCTGCATCAGGAAGCCCATGCCGACGCCCAGGACCAGGAAGAAGGCCATCGAGGTCCAACGTGAGGTAGCGGGACCGAGGGTGGACAGCAGCAGCATGGCGACGGTCATCACCGCGCCTCCGAGAATCGGCAGCGCCTTGTAGCGCCCGGTCTGCACCGTTACCCGGCCGGCAATCAGTGACGTCACGGTCGAGCCCAGCATCATCGGGATTAGCATCAGCCCGCTGACCGTCGGGGAGGCGTGCTGCACCGTCTGCTGGTACAGGGGCAGGAAAGTCATCGCCCCGAACATCGACAGGCCGAGCAGGAAGCTCATGCTGCTGGCCAGCGTGAAGTTGCGGTTCTTGAACACGTGCATCGGCAGGATCGGCTCGACGGCCCTGTTCTCGACCCAGATGAACGCGGCGACCGCGGCGACCGCCACGGCGATCAGCGTCATGATCGGCGCCGAGCCCCAGCCGTACTGGCTGCCGCCCCAGGTTGTGACCAGCACGATCGCGGTCGCACCGACGGCAAGCACCGCCGCGCCCAGGTAGTCGATCATGTGCTGGATCTTCTGCCTTGGCAGGTGCAGCGTCGCGAAGATGTAGGCCAGGGCGACGGCACCGATCGGCATGTTGATATAGAAGATCCACCGCCAGGACAGCGTGTCGGTGATGTAGCCGCCGACCAGCGGCCCGGCGATCATCGCGACCATCATGGCGGCCATCATGTAGCCCATGTACTGACCGCGCTCGCGGGGCGAGACCAGGTCACCGATCGTGGCCAGGGCGCCGACCATCAGGCCTCCGGCGCCGAGCCCTTGCAGCGCGCGGAACGCGATCAGCTGGTCCATCGAGTGGGACAGGCCGGACAGGGCCGAGCCGGCCAGGAAGATCAGGATCGCGGCGACCAGCAGCCGCTTGCGTCCGTAAAGGTCACCGAGCTTGCCGTAGAGCGGCGTGGTGATCGTCGCGGCGAGCACGTAGGCGGTGACCACCCAGGACAGGTGGTTAAGCCCGCCGAGATCGCCGACTATGCGCGGCAGCGCGGTGGAGACGACGAGCTGGTCGAGCATTGCCAGTATCAGCGCCAGCAGCAGCCCGGGCAGCACGATCATCACATCGCGCCTGCGCCCGAATGCTGGCGCGGATCGCTCGCCAGCGGCGGCCTCAGCCTCAGCCATTGTCAGGCTCCTCGTTTCTGCTATTCGTAACCTACTTGCCGACCGGCTAGTATGGTGCCGGGAAGCAGGATAAGCTCCTTACTAACCGGTCGTCAAGTAGGTTACAGCAGAGGGTAGGCACCACGATGAACGACATCGCCGAGGCCAGCCTGGCCGCGGCGTCCGACCCCGAGTCGGAGAGTGCCCGGCCCGACGGGCGGTCACGCACCGACACGCGCGCCAGGATTCAGCAGATCGCCGTGGAGCTCTTCGCCGAGCACGGCTACGAGGGCACCTCGCTGCGCGAGATCGCCGAGCGGCTTGGCGTGACCAAGGCGGCCCTGTATTACCACTTCAAGTCCAAAGAAGACATCATCTTGAGTCTCGTCGAGGACTATCAGGCGCAGATGGATGCGCTGATCGCCTGGGCAGGGTCGCATCCGACCAACGCCGAGACCAGGCGGGAGATCCTCAGCCGGTATATGCACATCGTTGCCGAGCGCAGTCAGGTCTTCCGCATGCTCCACCAGAATCAGGCCTCCCTGAACACGATGGCGTCTGCGCTCCGGACCCTGAAGACCGCGCCGCTCCAGCTGGCCGATCAACTGGCCGGGCCCGGCGCGACGCTGCGCGAGCGGGCGCGAGTCATGATGGCGCTCGGCGCGATGAGCGTCGGCTGGATGTATCTCGCCGACCAGGTTCCCGACCGCGACGAACTGAGCGAGATCATTTCAGGCATCGCGAACGAGCTGGTCGGCTGCTAGCCGCCCGCGGCCGGGACCTCCGGGTCGCGGTAACCGCTCACGCCCGTCCCGTGGCGAGGACCAGCGGCGTCGTCCGGTAACCGACGTCCGTCGCGAGCGCGATCACGGTGGACGTGCGCAGGACTCCAGGGACCTCGACGATCGCGTCGATGACGCGCTGCAGGTCCGCGTTGGTCCGCGCGACCACCCGGCACAACATGTCACCAGGCCCGGTGATGGTATGCGCCTCCAGGATCTCCCCGATCTCAGCCAGCCGCCTGGCCGCCTCGTCCCGGCCGCCGGACTGCACAAGTTCTACCGTCACGAAGGCCGTCACCGCATGACCGAGCGCGGCGGGGTCGATGTCCGGGCCGAACCCGGTGATCACGCCGCGGGCCAGCATCTGGTCGATCCTGGCCTGCACGGTGCCTCGCGCCACCCCAAGCCGCCTGGATGCCTCGAGGACCCCAATCCGCGGCTCGGCAGTCAGCAGCTCGATCAGACGAGCGTCCAGCTGGTCGATCACCCGTGTGCCTTCCGTTGCATCCTGTTCAAAGTATGCCCGGTCCGAACGCCGCTGGCTACGCAATCTGCCTAGCGTCAAGCGAGACAGTTGCACATCTTGTATCCCTGGTCGATGCTGCGAGGTAGACGCTGCGAGGTAGCAGCCATCATGGTTCGCCGACCGCCGTCAGCAAGGAGCGAGATCATGACCACGCAGACCACCGCCGCTGGACGATCGAGCAGGCAGGCGGACGAATTCCCGGTCACCGGCATGGATGCGGTCGTCTTCGCTGTCGGCAACGCCAGACAGTCGGCGCACTTTTACTCAAGCGCCTTCGGCATGACGGTCACGGCGTACCGGGGGCCGGAGACCGGCTGCCGGGATGAGGCAGCCTATGTGCTCGAGTCCGGCTCGGCCCGGTTCGTGGTACGCGGCGCTGTCCGCGCCGGAACCGCTCTGGCCGCGCATGTCGCAGCGCACGGTGACGGTGTCATCGACCTGGCCATCGGCGTCCCATCGGCGCGCGAGGCCTTCGCCTATGCGGTCGCACGCGGCGCCAGGCCGCTCGATGAGCCGCACGTCGAGGAGGATGCCCACGGGAAGGTGGTGCTCGCCGCGATCGCGACCTACGGCGACACCAGGCACACCCTGGTGGAACGCGCCGACTACGCGGGGCCCTACCTGCCGGGCTACGTCGCCGCTGACCCGATGCTTGCTATGCGTGCGCCGTTCTTCACCGCGGTCGACCACTGCGTGGGGAACGTCGAGCTCGGCAAGATGGACGAATGGGTGGACTTCTACCACCGGGTGATGGGGTTCACCAACATGAAGGAGTTCGTCGGCGACGACATCGCGACCGAGTACTCAGCCCTGATGAGCAAGGTCGTCGCCGACGGGTCGCGCAAGGTCAAGTTCCCCATCAACGAGCCCGCACCCGGCAAGAAGAAGTCGCAGATTGACGAGTACCTAGATTTCTACGGCGGTCCCGGGGTGCAGCACATCGCGCTGACAACCGACGACATCGTGGCGGCCGTCCGGCACATGGAGCAGGCCGGCGTCAGCTTCCTGGCGACCCCCGACAGCTACTACGACACCCTCGGCGAGTGGGTGGGCGACACCAGGGTGCCGCTTCCGGAGCTCAGGGAGCTGCGGATCCTCGCCGACCGGGACGAGGACGGTTACCTGCTGCAGATCTTCACCAAGCCGGTGCAGGACCGGCCGACCATCTTCTTCGAGCTGATCGAGCGACACGGTTCCCAGGGATTTGGGAAGGGGAACTTCAAGGCCCTGTTCGAGGCGATCGAGCGCGAGCAGGAGCGCCGCGGCAACCTCTGAGCGCATTGGCGGCGGGCCGAGGCGAACTGAGGCTGCCACCGGCCCCGGCCCGCCGACCGGTCATCGCGCCCTCAGTCCACCCGCCAGTAGCGCTCGCCGGCTGAGACCAGCGCTGCGGCGCCGACCATGCCAGCGTTCTGGCCGAGTGCCGCAGGGACGACGCGTACCTGACGGGTGAATTCGAGCCTGGCGTGCAGCGTCAGGGCCTCCTGGAGCGGCTCGAACAGCAGCGCCCCGGCCTGAGACAGCCCGCCGCCGACCGCGACCACCTCAAGATCGCACAGGCTGGTGGCCGATGCGATCGCGATGCCGAGCGCCCGGCCCGCCCGGAGCAGCGCGTCCCGCGCGACCCCGTGACCCTGTGCCGCATCGGCGGCCAAGTCCCTGGCGGTCACGCCAGGCCGGTCGGGACGCCAGCCTGCCGCCTGCGCCCACTCCACCAGCGCGGGTCCCCTGGCGATCGCCTCCGCGCATCCTCGCCCCCCGCAGACGCAAGCCGGGCCGTCCGGGTAGACGACAACGTGCCCGATGTGACCAGCGTTGCCTGAGGCTCCGTCGATCAGCCGGTTGTCAAGGATCAGCCCGCCGCCAACGCCGGTCGACACCACCATGCCGAGCACGTTTTTCGAGCCGCGGCCTGCGCCGCGCCAATGCTCCCCGGCCGCCACGCAGACCGCGTCGTTGTGCACCCGGACCGTCAGCCGCCCGCCGCCGAACCTGGCCGCCAGCCGCTCCCTGAGCGGGAACCCCCGCCAGGCAGGGATGTTCAGCGGCGAAACCCGCCCGGATGGCCACTCCATCGGACCGCCGCAGCCGCAGCCCAGGCCGGACAGCTCGGCGGCGTCTTCGACCTTGGCGACGTCAAGTACCTCAAGCAGCAAGTCCTCGAGCGTGCGCCACAGCTGCTCGGCGTCAACATCGCGCGGCGTCGGCACCTGCGTCCATGTGATCAGGCGGCCGCCTGGCTCAGCCACGCCGGCTGCGATCTTCGTGCCGCCGATGTCGGCGACTAGAACAGGTCCGCGGCTCCCGAGGCTCCCTGCGTTCCCGTTTTCTACCATTTGCGTATTCCGTCCATTTCCATGCCCCTCCCGAGATGCGGACCACGCCACGCGGGACATAGTGTCGGATGGTGCAGCCACAGAGCCAGCCCTCATCAGTCACCGGCACAGCAGCCGCCCCAGCAGTCAAGACCCTCGGCGAACTCCGCGCAAGCGGCCATCTGTTCCGGAGCGTCAAGGACGAGGTGCGGCAGAATCTGCTCGCCAGGTTGCGCGCCGGTGCGGATACCTTTCCCGGAATCCTCGGCTTCGACGACACCGTGCGCCCGCATCTGGAGCGCGCCCTGATCGCGGGGCACGACGTGATCCTGCTCGGCGAGCGCGGCCAGGGCAAGACCAGGCTGATCCGCACCCTGACCGGCTTGCTCGACGAGTGGTCGCCGGTCATCACCGGGTGCGAGATCAATGACCATCCGTTTGCCCCGGTCTGCGTCAGATGCCGCCGCCTCGCGGCCGAGCTCGGCGATGACCTGCCGGTCAGCTGGCACAGGCGGGACCAGCGGTACGGGGAGAAGCTCGCGACGCCCGACACCAGCGTGGGCGACCTGATCGGCGACATCGACCCGGTGAAGGTCGCCGAGGGCCGTACGCTGGGCGACCCGGAGACCATTCACTACGGCCTCGTCCCGCGGACTAACCGCGGGGTGTTCTGCCTCAACGAACTGCCCGACCTGGCCGAGCGGATCCAGGTCTCGCTGCTGAACGTGCTCGAGGAGCGCGACATCGCCGTCCGCGGCTACGCGCTGCGCCTGCCGCTCGACCTCGTGCTGGTCGCGAGCGCGAACCCGGAGGACTACACCAACAGGGGCCGGATCATCACGCCGCTCAAGGACAGGTTCGGCGCCGAGATACGCACGCATTACCCGCTCTCGCTCGACGACGAGCTAGCCGTGGTCCGGCAGGAGGCCGAGATCGCCTGGGGCGGCGAGAACCCCGATGCGGTGCTGCCCAGGCACCTGACCGAGGTGATCGCCAGGTTCACCAGGCTGGTGCGAGCTTCGCCGGCGGTGGATGCCCGCTCCGGCGTGTCCGCCCGGTTCGCGATCGCGGCGGCGGAGGCAGTGGTCGCTGCCGCGGTTCGCCGGGCGGCGATCAGCGGCGAGGAGCAGCCGGTCGCGAGGATCTGCGACTTGCCCACTGTCGTGAGCACGCTGCGCGGCAAGGTCGAGTTCGAGGTCAGCGAGGAGGGCAGGGAGGCCGAGGTGCTCGAGCACCTGCTGCGGCGCGCGACGGCAGAAACCTTCCGTGCCCATCTCGGCAGCGCCGACCTGTCCGGCCTGGTGGCGAGGTTCGCCGAGGGCAGTAGCGTCGAATCGTCCGACCTGCTTCCGGCCGCCGACCTGCTGCGCCGGATCGGCGAGGTGCCAGGGCTGGCCCGGATCATGGAACGGCTCGACGGCGGCGGCGAGTCGTTCGGCCAGGCGGCCGCGGCACTCGAGTTCGCCCTCGAAGGGCTGTACCTGATGCGGAGGCTGTCCAAGGACGTCGTCGACGGCGGAGCCATCTACCGCAGCTGACGGGTGGATCAACGCGTGGCTGAACGGAAGGGCGGCAGCAGATGACCGGCTACCGGTATGGCCAGTACCTCGGCGGGCCCGATCCACTCGAGCCTCCTTACGATGTGCGCGGCGCAGTGGACGCGCTCGGCGAGTCGGTCCTGAACGGCGACGATCCGGCCAGCGCCCTGCGCGACCTGCTCAGGCGCGGCTTGTCCGACCACCGCGGCCTGGACGACGTGCTGAGGCAGGTCCGCGAGCGCCAGCGGGAGCTGCGCAGGAGCGGCCGTCTCGACGGCATACTCGAGCAGGCCAGGGCGCTGCTCGACACCGCCATCGGGCAGGAACGCGCCGAGCTCTTCCCCGACCCCAGCGATGACGCCAGGCTGCGCGAGGCCGAGCTCGACGCGCTGCCGTCCGACACGGCTGGCGCGATCAGGCAGCTGTCGGACTACCAGTGGCGCAGCCAGGCGGCCGCGCGGACATTCGAGCAGCTCAGAGAGCTGCTGAGGCGCGAGGTGCTTGATAGCCAGTTCCGCGGCATCAAGGAGCAGATGTCCGAGTCGGATGCCGAGGGCATGCGGCGGGTCAAGGAGATGATGGCCGCGCTCACCGACATGATCGAGGCCGATGCCCGGGGGGAACACACCCAGGAGGACTTCGACGCGTTCATGGCCACCTACGGCGAGTTCTTCCCAGACTCGCCAGAGAACCTCGAGCAGCTCGTGGACTCGCTGGTGCGCCGCATGGCCGCGGCGCAGCGCCTGCTCAACTCGCTGACCGACGAGCAGCGGGATGAGCTATCCGGCCTGATGGCCCAGGCCATGGAGGACGCCGGGCTGGCGCAGGAGCTGGCCAGGCTGGCCGGGGCGCTGCGGGCCAGGCGCCCCGACATCGACTGGGACGGCCAGGGCAGCGAGCGGATGACGGGCCGCGACCCGCTCGGGCTCGGCGACGCAACTACCGCGCTGGCCGAACTCGCCGACCTGGCCGAGCTTGAGGACGCGCTGGGCCAGGACTACCCGGGCGCGCGGCTCGACGACATCGATGAGGAGGCAGTGCGGCGCGCGCTCGGCCGCCAGGCCGTCGACGACATGGAGGCGCTCAAGGAGATCGAGCGCGAGCTGCAGCGGCAGGGCTACCTGACCAGTAACGAGGGCAAGCTCGAGCTGACCCCGAAGGCCGTGCGGCGGCTCGGTGACACCGCCTTGCGCAAGGTGTTCGCCAAATTGGCCGAGGGCGGATACGGCGACCACGATCAGCGCGACGTCGGTCAGGCTGGCGAGCTG
>DASWGE010000084.1:0-6515 GCA_036393895.1 Streptosporangiaceae bacterium
CCGGATGTCGGCGGGCTCGGGCGGCCGCCCCGCACCGAGCACGGGCCGGTTCTCTGTCCGCCCGCCATAGCGGACCGGTCCGCCCAGACGCACCCCGAGAGCGCCGGCGAACGCCGCCTCGCACCATCCGGCGTTCGGGCTGGGATGCAACGGGCCGTAGGCGCGAGCCGCCCGCCAGGCCAGGCCCGGCTTGCCGTCCACCACCGGGGCGCAGGCCGCAGCCAGCAGCGCGGTGAGCCTGGCGGGCGCCCAGTTCGCCGTGTCGTCCAGGCGCGCGGAAGCCCAGCCGAAGCGCTCATGGCGGGGGCTGCGGTGGCCCACCATCGCGTCCAGCGTGTTGACGGCGCGGTAGGCGGCCAGTCCCGGATTGTCAGCAAGCGCTCCCCACAGCAGCGGAGCGACAATCGCGTCACTTGAGTTCTCGGCCACCGACTCGATGACCGCCGAGGCGATCTGGGCCTGGCTGAGGTGCCCGGGGTCGCGGCCGCAGAGGCCGGGCAGCATGTGCCTGGCGGCCTGGATATCATCTGCCAACAGGGCCTGCCGGACACGTTCAGCCGCCCTCGCCAGCGACCGCGGCGCGATCACGGTCCAGGTACAAGCGGTCGTGAGGGCAAGGCGGGCCGCCGACCGGTCCCGGGCGGTCCTGCTGGCCACAACCGCCGGTCCGGTGGCGAGCGCCAGGCCGCAGGCCGTGAAGATCGCGCCGCGGGCGCGATTGGGGGCGTAGAGGCAATCCTCAAGCATCCGGGCCGCCGTGCCGAACAACGCCACCGGATGCCCGCGGCGCGGGTCACCCAGCAGGGCGTCGGCGACCGTGCCAGCGATCAGGCCGCCGGCGAGCGGCCAGGCGCCCGGCTTGCGTGCAGGTGTGGCAGGTGCCCGGTCGCTGCTCACGCCCGCTGCCAGCCACTGGGACCCACAAAGGGGCGCCAGTTCAGCGAGCAATCGCCGCAGCGCCCGCCCCGCTCAAGCTGCTCGTACCCGCAGCAGGTCGCACGCGCGTAGCGCGGCCCGTCAGGCCCGGGCACCCACCGGCCGCTCGGGGCGACGTTGGCGGGCTGCGCCCAGCCGCGGCCGATCAGCGCATCAAGCGGCTCCGAGCGCGCCTCGGCTAGGACGCCGAGCGCACCCGCCAGGGCAGCGGCGGCGTTCCCGCGCAGCAGGTAGCCGCCGATACGGACGCGGCCCCGGACCGCGGCGGCGAGCGGGGCCAGGTGACCGTCGTGCAGGTGCCGCCAGCCAGCGTCCGTGCTCAGCGGCTGCAGCCGCACGACGCTCAGGTCGACCGGGCCTGACCGGCGCGGCCGGTACCTGACGAGGTCGGCTCGAAGGTCGGGGACGGCGCCGCACAGGACGGCACACCCCGCGTAGATCGAGGTCAGCCGCGCGGCCCAGCCCTGGTAGAAGATCGAGGCAGCGATCCAGCGCTGTGTCGTGCCGAGGCTGGCGGCTACTTCGTCGATGACCTGACCGAGGTGTTCGGCGTCCTGGATGAGCGAGCTCGCCGGCAGCCAGCCCCGGCCATCTGCTCCCGTGGCGCCGAGCGTGAAGTAGGGGCCGATGGCTGCGAGTTGCTGAACGGGTATCGACGGCAGGGGAGGGCTCATCAGCTCGCCTGGACCCCGGCGACCCGGGCGACCCGGCCAGGCGGCGCGGCGGGAACCGCGTCCGGATGCAGGATCGAGGCGATGGCCTCTGCGCCGTCGATCAGGCGGGGACCTGGCCGGACGATGATGCCATCCGCATCGATCGCCCAGATAGGAAGTCCTGGCATGGCCGCCGCCACAGCCTGGGCCTGCTCGGCGGCTCCCGCCAGGTGATAGCCGCACGGCGCCACGATGAGCACGTCCGGCTCGCTCGCGGCGATGCTGGCCCAGGTCGTCGGCACCGACTGGCCTCCTGGCCGGGCTGCGACCGGCTTGCCTCCGGCCGCGACGACCAGGTCGGGTATCCAATGCCCTGCGGTATACGGCGGGTCGGTCCACTCGATAACGGCGACCCTGGGCCGGCTCCGCCCGGCTACCCTCGCCGCGATTTGGTCCAGCCGGGAGCGGAGCCCGGCGACGAGGCGTGCCGCGCGGTCCGGCACACCAGCGCGATCCCCGACAGCCAGTACAGAGTCCAGCACGTCGTCGAGTGTGTGCGGATCGAGCGACACGACCCCAGCCTGGCAGCCGAGGTAGTCGAGGGCGGCATTGATCTGGCCGGACGGCAGCGCGCACACCCGGCACAGGTCCTGGGTCAGGATCACGTCAGGCCTCAGGGCAGCCAGCGCGCGCGCGTGCAGCGTGTACAGGTCATTGCCGGCGGCTAGCTGGGACCGGACGTAGCTGTCGATCTCGCCCGGGCTCATGCCGCGGGTGTCCCGTCCCCCGACCACCACCGTCTTGTCCGTACGCGCTGCGGGCGGCTCGTCGCACTCGAACGTCACGCCGACAAGTTCGTCGCCCAGGCCGAGCGCGTAGACGATCTCGGTGGCTGACGGGAGCAAGGACACGAGGCGCACAAGGTCAGGATAGAACTGGGATGGCTTACGACGGGGGCTCGGTGAACTGTGGCTGCATTATGAGCCGGACCGTGTGGCCATGGCTGGCGAATGCTGTGGCGCTGCCGGGTTGTGACCGGGCGCCTGATGTCACGGCGGCTGGCGAGCTCCGCTATTTCTGCTGCGAATGCGCTGGCGTCAGCTACCCCGCCGTACCGCTCGTCGGTGTCCCATCGCTTACGTGCATCAGCAGGCCGCGTCATCGTCGGCCGGGGACGTCGGCAGGCGGCGCCGAGGTCGCGCTGGCAGCAGCCCGCTTGAGGAAGGCCACCGCGCAGCCGAAGGTCTCCTCGACGGTGCGGCCCGCCAAGTATGCCTCGTAGTCGCGGTAGCGTGACGCTTCCCATGCCTGTCCGCGAGGCGGCAGCGAGGCCAGCGCAGGCTCTGGCATAGAGGTCCACCGCCACGTTGCGACGCGGCCATCGCCGGGCGCTCCCCGGTGGATGAAGTCGGTGTGGTCGACGTGCTGGCCTGCCCGGTTCCGCACGAACCGGAGCCCCGCGAGCGTCCCTTCGATCAGCTGCCGATCCTCAGCTGCGTAGCTGGCGAGCAGGGAATCATAGGCGTCCGGGTGATATCGCACGAGCGTGCCGTCGACGATCGTGACCCACCAGACCGCCTCGCTAATAACGGCAAATGCGCGGGACCGGTCCCTGGCCTGGGCCCTCAGCAACCGCCAGGTCGCGTCGCGCATCGCGCTGATAGACCACTCGAGGGCGCTTCCTCCGGCGGCCCGGTCACCGATGTTCTCGCGGTTCCATGCCACGCGGCAGCGCGCTGAGCAGAACCGGCCGTGCTCCCGGCGCGGCTCGAACACTACGCCGCACTGGTCACAGGTCCGCGTGTCCACCATCAACCCATGTTACGCGTAACAGATGTCTTGTCATCCGACCAGCGCGGCGTGGCGCAGTCGCAGGCACGTCCGGTAGATACCGGGGATTTAACTGCGCCGCAAGCCCTCAGTCCTGGCGCCAAGTAATTTGCACATATGCTTAAATAGTTTCGTGCAGAGACGCGAGGCCGCGCTGCGGGCGCTCGCTCACCCCGGCAGGCGGCTGGCCCTTGAGTTGCTTGCCGGAGCTGAGCGGACGTCTGGCTCGCTGGCCGCCGCATGCGGCTGGACGAAGCCGGCCGCGTCGCAACAGCTGAAGGTACTGCGGGATGCCGGACTCGTGGAGGTGCGGGCGGATGGCAACCGCCGCCTGTACCGGGCCAGGCGGGAAGGGCTCACGGAGCTCCGCACCTTCCTTGACGACTTCTGGCTGGCGCGGCTCGCCGTCCTCGAGGACGAGATCAGGGGATCGCGGTGATCGATCAGGCCGGCCGGGTAGTGCATGAGATCGAGGTCGCCTTGCCGCAGGATGAGGTCTTCGAGTTCTTCACCGATGCGCAGCGCCTGGTGCGGTGGATCGGCCTGTCCGCCTCCCTATCCCCAGTCCCTGGCGGCCGATTCCGGTTCGAAGTGCAGCCCGGGCAGTTCTGCGAGGGCGCTTACATCGACGTGGAACGGCCCGCGTTCGTGTCGTTTACCTGGGGGTGGACCGACCCAGCGTGGAACCTTCCGCCCGGGTCGTCGCTGGTCTCGGTGCGGCTCACGGAAACCGATGGCGGCACCCGGGTCCGGCTCACGCACGACCAGCTCCCCGGCGACCTGCGAGCCATCCACGACGAGGGCTGGGCAACCTTCCTGGCCCGCCTGTCGGCTGCCACTGCCGGGACAGATGTACCCGCGTACTCACCGGAAGGACGCCCGTGAAGCCTGTCACCGTGGAGATCGAGATAGCCAGGGCGCCTGCCGTGGTCTGGGAGTACCTGGCGGACGCCGAGCACAACCCGGAATGGCTGCGCAACATGTCCTCGTGCCGCTGGATCACGGACCCGCCGATCCGGGTCGGGTCGCGGTACGAGCAGGTGGCGCGGTTCCTCGGGAAGGAGGTCCGGACCTCCTTCGAGGTGAGCGCGCTGGAACAAGGGCAGCTCGTCACGATTTCGTCGCTGCCCGGATCGTCGTTCCCGCTGACGATCACGCGCCGGCTCGATCCGATCGATTCGGGGCGTTGCCGGGTGATCGAGGTGGCGGGTGGCGACCCGTCCGGCTTCTACCGGGTCGCCGAGGCACCCATGCGAGTCATGGTGCGGCGCAACATCAACCGCGCCTACCAGCGGCTGAAGCAGCTCCTGGAGAACGGGGCAGGTTAAGTACCGAATGCCATGAGCCCACTTGGGACCCGTCAGCTGCAAGCCGAGCTCGAATCGCTCCGGGACGAACGAAAGGGACGGATGTAGCCCAGGCCAGGCCCTAGTCACGCTGTCGCGCGCCACGGCTCGCTAGCATTGCATGGGCACGCGGCCGGAATTTCACCTTAGTGCCAGGCCGACCGGAAGGACGGTTGTCATGAGCCTCCAGAAGACTCCGGGCGGAACCCGCGGGGCCAGGGGCCCCGGGGGTTCGAATGCGCTAACCCGATTCATAAGCAAGATGATGGCTAGATGGCACCGGCGGTCAGGTGACAAGTTCCAGGGCATGGACCTGCTGTACCTGACAACCGTCGGCGCCAAGAGCGGCCAGAAGCGCGAATCCACGGTCAGCAGGTTCCCGGACGCCGACGGCGCCTGGCTGATCGTCGCGTCGTCGGGCGGATCCGCCAGCCACCCAGCCTGGTATCACAACATCGCCGCCCACCCCGATCAGGTCTGGATCGAATTCGGCGGCCAGCAGCACCGGGTGACCCCCACGCAGCTCGACGGAGACGAGCGCGCGAGGGCCTGGGATCGGATCACGGCAAGCCAGCCTCGTTACGCTGGCTACCAGCAGAAAACTGACCGCTCCCTTCCTGTCATCCGGCTGTCTCAGTCTGACTGAACGCTGCCCGGAAACCCTCAGGCACCGGCGGGCGCGAGGCCGGGGATGCGAGCCGTGATGCGCGCGAGCACCGCCTCGTCGGATACGCCCTGAAAGTCGTCGCGGGGCGTGTAATGGGCTTGGAGGGCGGCCGCCTCCTCGTCGGTCAGGTCGATGTCGAGTGAGGCGACGGCGTCATCGATCTGGGCGGTGCTGCTCGCCCCGACCAGCGGCGCGACCACGACCGGGTTGCGGCGCAGCCAGGCGAGCGCGATCTGCGCCCGAGTGACGCCCCTCGCGGCGGCCACCGCTCCGACCGCCTCGACCGTTGCGCGGTCGCTGTCGGCGCTGGCGTACAGCATGTCGGCGAAGTTATCGGCGGCCGATCGCTCCGTGGCCTGATTCCAGGGCCGGGCGAGGCGGCCGCGCGCCAGCGGACTCCACACGATCGTGCCCGCTCCCTCGTCAGCGCAGAGCGGCAGCATCTCGCGTTCCTCCTCGCGGGCGAGCAGGTTGTAGTGATCCTGCATGGCGACGAACCGGGTCCAGCCATGCAGCGTCTGCAGGTGCAACGCCTTGCTGAACTCCCAGGCATACATCGACGAAGCGCCGATGTAACGGGCCTTGCCCGCCTTGACGACGTCGTTCAGGGCCTCGAGTGTCTCCTCGAGGGGGGTCGACTTGTCCAGCCGGTGGATCTGGTAGAGGTCGATGTCGTCCGTCCCGAGGCGGCGCAGGCTGTGGTCGATCTCGGTCATGATCGCCTGGCGGGACAGGCCCTTGCCGTTGGGCCCAGGCCGCATGGGGTGGCGCACCTTGGTGGCAATGACGATGTCATCGCGGTCGGCGAAGTCCGTCAGGGCCCGCCCCAGGATCTCCTCGCTGGAACCCTGGGAGTAGATGTTCGCGGTGTCGAAGAAGTTGGTCCCGGCCCCAACCGCGTGCTTGATGAGGGGCCGGCTGTCGTCCTCTGCGAGCGACCACACCGCGAGCACATCCTGCAGGCGGCGCACGACGCTTTCGCCGAGTCAGACGCGGCGTCGCTGAACTCGATCGCGAAGCGGGCAGGCGTCGGGCCAGGAACGCTCTACCGCCACTTCCCGACCCGCGAGGCGCTGATCCTCG
>DASWGE010000085.1:0-3747 GCA_036393895.1 Streptosporangiaceae bacterium
GAAGATCAGCACCAGCAGCGCGATGATGAACAGCGCCGAGAAATTCTGCACCTTGCCGCCGGTGTTGCCGGACGCCTTCTGCTGGTCGACTGAGACGGCGATATCGCCCGCCAGGTGCACCCGTAGGCCGGCCGGCAGCCCGGCGCTGGCGATCTTCGCGCGCAGCCCGTCCACCAGGTCGGTCTGCTGGCTCTGGTTGCCGCCACTGGCCTGCGCGAGTACCTGCAGCTGCTCTGCCTGCCCGTCGGGCGACCTGCCGAGGTCCTGCACCCGGCTGACGCCGGGGACCGTGCCCAGCTGATGCTGCAGCGCGGCCAGCGCCGTCACGTCGGCCGGCGTCAGCGGCGCGCCTGACCGCGCGGCCACCACCGGGATCCCGAACAGGTTGGCCGTGCCGAGCGGGGCGGCCAGCACCGCGGCGTGCTCGCTCGGCGCGCTGGCCGGCAGGAACGTCGAGTTGTTGTTGTTGGTGACGCTGGCGAGCGACGGCAGCTGCGTCACGGCCCCGAAGGCCGCGGCAATCCACACCAGGACGACAAGCCACCGGAACCGCACCGCGAACCGCCCGATGGCGCCGAAGATCGCGTCGATACGCATGGTGACAGAGCCTACGTGAGGCCCATGAACGCGCGATGACGCTACCCAGGCGCCCCGGCGCGCCTATCCCAGCCAGCGGGCAGCCGTCCCCCGCCGGACACGGAGTCGAGGTCACCGGGAGGCAGCCGCACCCTGGCGGCCTCGGGCAATCCTGCAGCATCCAGCGCCCAGGGCTGCCTTCGCGGCCTCGCCACAGGAACATAGCCTGAAGCTCACTCCGGCGCGTTGGCCGCGGCCCGGGAACAGGCCAGGCATCCGACCAGGCAGCCCGGTGCCCATCTGCCGGGCGGCTGTCCATTCCCGCGGGCATGACTGGTGCCCTGGCCGACCCAACCCCCGGTGCTCGCGATACCCGGCAGCCCACCGCTGCAGCTGGCTGTCGCGCCGAGCCTGGCGAGCCGCAATTCGGCCGGCGACCCGGATCAGGCGTCAGGCCCGCGCCGGCCACCCGCCAGGCCGGTGACAGCGGGCCTGGCAGTGGGAGAAGATGTCGATCTGACGGCCCGGGCCGGTGATGCGCACGAGCCCGGCCACCGGGGGCGCAGCGCGGCCGGGCGCGAGAGGCCGGGCAGCCCGGCACGGCGTCCGGTGCTCATCAGCACGGCGAGGCCGCTCGCGTCACGGCAGCTCGCCCGGGACAGGCCGGTGACGAGCCGCCTGGCGGCACGGGGGAGCAATCCGGGAGAGTGTGCCGTTTCGTCCGTGGGGTTTCTGTGGGGACCAGCCGCCGTGTCGCCGACTTGTGGGGTTTCTGTGGGGCTCGCAGAAACCGTTGACTTCCCTGGCCGACCAGACGCAGGGCATCCAGGTACTGCAACTTCTGCATGCTCGTGATCACTCTTCGAGTAACCCAGCGTGACCGGGACAGCCTACCCGCGAGAGGTGGTTCCTCCCTGCCGAATCTGGCACCCTTTGCTCGCCGCGGCCGCGCGACCGGCCAGCGCACATATTGCCCATGTTCTGTGTGCTCTGAACCGGAGGCGCATCCGTTGCAGGCAGTCCGAGGGCTGGCTGCGGCACTATCGCACGCCAACGCGACCGGGAATCCGGGCGGGCTGCGGTTCGCTCGCCGCCTTGGCAGGTCACCGCTTGATGGTCACTGCGGACCCGCGGCCCCTCGTCGGCTCCATCCACGTAGCCGTCGCACGCAAGTGCTCACAGTCTTTCGGCTACCAGCAGGCGGCGCAGTTCGTCAAGGCTCCCGATCTTCTAGGTCTCGGCGAGCAGGAACCGGTCACTATCTACCGCAACCGAGTAGTCACCGCTTCCACCTCGCCAAGGCCGACCTGCTGCCAGCGGGATACCGGGTCGTCGCCTCGGTAGTCGAAATGACCCCCGCCTCGGCCTGCTGGTACATCACGGTGACCGAGAACTCGCTGTTGTCGAAATGCCAGCCGAGCTCATCACCGTCGCCGAAGATCGCGATCTCCACTGCGTCCAGCGGGTCGGCGCCGCGGTATAGCACCCGCTTGCCCAGCACTGCGGCGATGAACGCGGTCAGGTCATCGGATTCGTATAGCCGCCGGATCGCCGCATCGGCGGGGATCTGGTCGTAGGCGATGGCCTTCTTGGCCGAGTGCTGCAGCAACGCACGCGGGTGATCCGGGCCCGCGGAATCATCAGCAGGCTCGAAATAGACGGTGTGCACCTGGTCGCTGGCCCACGCCTGAGCGGCCAGCTGGCTGGCCAGCGCGAGCATTTGCCTGACGGCCGCCGGGGTGAGGAATCCGGTCAGCTGGGCAACTCCCTGGTCACGGAGCTGGTCCTGGCCCGCCTGGATGAGGGCCCGGTACGCCGGGCCCGCCGGGTCGTTGATCGGGTAACGACTCAGGTCGACGACATCGTCGTACCCCGAGGCCTCCGGCCAGGTGGCGGCGGTCATAGCGCTGGCTCCTCGAGCTCGCCGACCGGGCACTGTACCCGGCCGCTGACCCGAGGATGGCAGCAGTCGTGTACCAGGGCAATCGCGAGCGGGCCGGTCACCCGCCCGTCGGCCAGACGCGGTCCGCGACCTCGGCCACAAGGCGCAGCTTGTTCTCCTGGGCGTCCTCGCTGATCGCGTTGCCCGGTCCCGCCGAGGCGAAGCCGCACTGCGTCGACAACGCGAGCTGTTCGCGGGGAAAGAAGCCGCTCGCCTCGCGGATCCGGGCGGCCAGCTGGTCGGCTGGCTCCATGGTGCCGAACTTCGACGAGACCATGCCGAGCACGACCACCTTGTCGTCGGGGACGTCGCTGAGCGCGCTGAAGGAGCCCGAACGCTCGTCGTCGTACTCGAGCAGGAAGACGTCGTAGTTGGCCGCCCGCCGGAAGAGCTGCTTCGAGATGGTCTCGTAGGTGCCGGAGCTGATCCAGTCGCTGTCGTAGTTTCCCCGGCACAGGTGAAGGCCGAACGTGACGCCGGGAATCCCCGCCACCTCGTTGAGCATGTCCGCGCCCTCGCTGAAGACCCGGTCGACCGAGATGCCGGCCCGCTCCCAGGCGTCCCGCTGGGTCTGATCGACGAGCTGGCCGAAGTCCGGCGCATCGACCTGGATGTACCGGCAGCCCAGCCGCGCGAGTTCTTCGGCTTCCTCCCTCATCAGCCGCAGGCCGTCCGCGAACAGCTCGAACGGGTCGCGGTAGGCGTCACGCGAGCGCCGCGGCGACCAGACGAGAAACAGCATCAGCGGGCTCGGCAGCGTCACCTTGACCGGGCGCCGGGCCCTGGCCCGGGCGTACGAATACTCCTCCACCGTCATCATCCGGCGTCGCCGCAGCTTGCTCGTGACCGACAGCGGGATCGTGAAGACGGACTCCAGCGCTCCGGACTCGTCGTGGAACGGGACAGGGACGTGGTCGCTGTCGCCGTCACCGGGATCGAGCGTCAGTCCTTCCACCTGCTCGGTGAGCTGGTCAATGAACGTGTGCCGCCGCAGCTCTCCGTCGGTGACGACGTCGAGGCCCACGGCCTCCTGCATGGCGATCGCCTGGTCGACCGCCCGGTCCTCGATCTCCTTGTACGCCGCCGCCGCCAGCTGGCCGGCTTCGAACTGTTCGCGAGCGAGCTTCAGGTACTGCGGGCGCAGGAGCGACCCCACGGTGTCCGCGCGATACACGTGTGCCATGAGTGGACCTTCTTTCGCCTTCCGGACTCGGAGTTCATGGCCTGCC
>DASWGE010000086.1:0-4601 GCA_036393895.1 Streptosporangiaceae bacterium
AGCCTGCCCGTAACCAGCGGAAACCGCCCGCACACCACCGCCAGACAGCAAACGCCACCAGCCCAGCGCGCTAGAACCCAGATCGCCGGACTGTCGGACTCAAACGTGAAACTAGGCCCCACTGAAACGTGAAGACCTCCCTGTGGAGCTAAGGGGACTCGAACCCCTGACCCCTTGCTTGCAAAGCAAGTGCTCTTCCAGCTGAGCTATAGCCCCAGGCGCACGCACAGCCCACATGCGATGCAGCGGCGGTGCGGCCTGACCATCAGCGTACCGGCGCGATCAGGGCCGCGCGGTTGTCGAACCGGATGCGGTGGCCGGGGACGAGTGCGTTTCTGGTGCGCTCTGGCCCGCGAGCAAGGCCGGCAAGCCGGCGATGCTGTCCAGCAGATGAGTCGCGCCCGCCCCCTCCAGCCGGACAGCGGTGTGGCCACCGGTCAGGATCCCCGCGACGATCCCGGCCCCGGACCGCTTGCCGCATAGGATGCCGCTCTCCGTACCGGCGGCGAACACCGGGTCGCGGACGTCGGTCACGCCGAGCCGGAGCATGGCGGTCAGCGCCAGGTCGGGCCACGGGCATCCCCGTGGCACGTCATCCCGGCACAGCGCCAGGTCGACGCGCCGCCACCATCCGAGTGTGTCGAGCACCAGGCCGAGCAGGCTCCGCGATAGCCCGGTGAACAGGCAGATGCTCGCTCCACTGGCCCGTATCTCGCTGATCGCCTGCTCGGCGCCGGACATGGGCGCCAGGCCCGACCGGTCGACGGACGCGCGGTAGGACCGGTCGAAGGCGAGCGTGGCTGCCTCCGCGCGGCCAGGCGCGTCTGGAAACAGGCCGCGAAAGACGTCGACCGCCGACTGCCCCATGGACTGATGCACTCGAACCATGCTGCGCGCGTACGCAGCAGTCCCGGGAACGATGCCCTGGGTGGCGAACGCCTCCGTGAACGCGCGCTCGAGGATGCCGCCGTCATCGGCGGTGACCCCAAGCAGTCCGCAACACACCACCGAGACCGACGGAACGCTGCTCACCTGATGCTCCCGTCTTTGGCGCCCAACGGACCGACCAGGCGTCAGTCGTCGCTGGTGGTCGCCTCAGTCCACAAGTCGAGCTCGGCGCGATCGGCCTGGACCTTCCTCCAGACAGCGAACACACCCAGCCCGGCCAGGGCTAGCAGAAGCAGTTTCTTCACGGTGCGGACCCCTTCACCTCGGCTATCGCGGAGCCGGGCCCGGGACGGGGCTGACAGGCTCCCTACGCTCCAAGCAGCCTAGCAGCGCACTCCTCAACGGGGCCTGGCCACGCGAGTCTCGTCCCACACCGGTTCCTCGGACTCGTAGACGATCCCGTCAGCCCCGAATACCACGAACCGGTCGAACGACCGCGCGAACCAGCGGTCGTGGGTCACCGCCAGTACCGTGCCCTGATAGGACTCAAGACCCTCCTGGAGCGCCTCGGCGCTGGCCAGATCGAGGTTGTCGGTTGGCTCGTCGAGCAGGAGCGCCGTGCAGCCGGCGAGTTCGAGCAGCAATATCTGCAGGCGCGCCTGCTGCCCTCCGGACAATGAGCCGAACGATTGACGTGCGCACTGCCCGAGTTCGTACCGCGCCAGTGCGGCCATGGCCTCGTTACGCAGCAAGGCGTGCTCGGTCATCAAGATCTCTTCGGGGTACCGGCCGGCCAGATCAGGCCGCGTGTGGGTCTGCGCGAAGTGCCCGGGGACCACCCGTGCTCCGAGCCGGGCCACACCGGAGTGCGGTACCTCGTCGCCACCGAGCAGCCGCAGGTAGAACGACTTCCCCGAGCCATTGGAGCCGAGCACAGCGACCCGCTCGCCGTACCAGACCTCGAGATCGAAGGGCTGCATCAGCCCGGTCAGCTCCAGATTCTCGCAGATCACGGCGCGCTTGCCGGTCCGCCCGCCGCGCAGCCGCATCCGGATGTCCTGATCCCTGGGCGGCACCTCAGGCGGGCCGGCCTCCTCGAACCGGCGCAGCCGGGTCTCGGCCGCGTGGAGGCGCGAGGCCATAGCGTCGTTGTAGGACGCCTTCTGCCGGTAGATGCGCACCAGCTGCTTGAGCTTCTCGTGCTCCTCATCCCAGCGGCGGCGCAGTTCGTCGAGGCGCTCGTTGCGGTCGCGGCGGGCCTGCGCGTAGCTGGCGAAACCGCCGCCATGCACCCAGACATTGCCGTCTTCTACCGTGATGATCCGCTGTGCGCTGTTCGCGAGCAGTTCCCTATCGTGGCTGACCAGGAGCACTGTCTTCGGTGTGCCCGCCAGTTGCTGCTCAAGCCATCGCTTGCCCGGGACATCCAGGTAGTTGTCCGGCTCGTCGAGCAGCAGTACCTCGGCCGGGCCGCGCAGCAGGGCCTCAAGGACGAGCCGCTTCTGCTCACCGCCGGAGAGCGTGGTCACGCTGCGCCAGCGGCACCGCTCGTAGCCGACTCCGAGGGCGGCCACGCAGCAGGCGTCCCAGAGCACCTCTGCGTCGTAGCCGCCCGCGTCGCCCCACTCGCTGAGCGCCGCCGCGTAGCGCAGCTGGGCAGGTTCATCATCCCGCTCCATCATCAGCAGTTCCGCGGCGTCAAGCCGCGCCGCGGCGTCTCGAACGCGAGGCGGCGCGACCGATATAAGAAGGTCGCGAACCCCGGACTCGCCGCCGATGCTCCCGACGCTCTGCTGACCCGCGGGGGCGACCCCCCGGAGCCGCCCGATGCTCTGCCCTCCCGGAGGGGCGACCCCCCGGAGCCCCCCGATAAATTGGCGCATCACACCCAGGCCGCCGCTGAAGACGACCGTCCCTGATTGCGGATCCAGATCGCCGGCGATGAGCCGGATAAGGGTTGTCTTGCCTGCGCCATTGGGTCCGACCAGGGCCGCCGTGGTGCCCTCTCCCACCCGGAACGACGCGTCGTCGAGCAGCAGGCGTCCGTCAGGGAGGATGTGGTTCAGGTGCGCCACCTCGACGTGACCCACCTCGGTACCCCTTCCCTGGACGTGCTGGTCACGGCCGAGGATAGGCACCGGCCGGGGTCTCTTCAACTCAATTCCCGCCCTGCAGGATGGGAAAAGCGCTGCGCGGATGTGCTAGACGGGGGTCGACCCGGCTCACCAAGATCACAAGACGTCCGCAACGCCTCGATGCCAGGCCAGATCAGATTCCTGCAGGGCTGTCGTAATGGGCGGCGTTATGGGCCTAGCTGGACTTCGGCCGCCATGCCGTTGAACGGCGGTGCTGGCTGATAGCCGGGCACGGTAACCAGCGCCTGGTAGTCCACGCCCTGTGCCGTGCGCACGGGCGTGGGCAACAGCTCTTCGATCTGCCCGCGCACGCCGCTGAGGTGCGCCGCCGGCACTGCGATGGTCACCGTCTCGCCCCGCCTCACGGCTATGGTCGAGTTCGCCGGGATCACCATGTCCACCTGCCAGTTCCTCGACGTGCGCAGCGCGATCACCGGCATCGACATGGTCCCGGCGGCGGCGGTCGCCTGGGTGCCCAGCAGCGAGAGAACTGACAGCTGCGAAGTCGAGGTTGCCTGGGACTGAGCCGCGTTTTCCCGGATGCTCGCGGCGGTAACCGTCTCACCGACCTGGCCATCTACGGCAATTACCGTCCCATCCGTCGGGGCCTGGATCTGCATCCCCACGACCTGCACCTGCTCGGCGGCGAGCCGGGCCCTGTCACTGGCCAGCCGCGCCCGCGCCGCCGCAAGGGCTGCCGCTCCCGGAGCGGCCTGGTCAGCGATCTGCGTCAGCGTTGCCTTGTCGGCGGCGATGGCCGCTTGATCAGCGGCCACGACAGCCAAGGTGGTAGCGCTGGTCTCGGTGGCGAGCACCTGTCCCGCCTTGACCTGCTGGCCGGCCTGGACGGAGATCTGCGTGACCCGCCCAGCCGTGGCGAAGTTGAGGTCGATCACGCCATTGCTCAGCACCACACCGGTATACGAGCGGCCATTAGTGGCAGCGACCCGCGCCACGTACAAGGCGGCACCGCCAAGGCAGGCGGCCACGAGCAGCAAGGCGATGCCCCGCTGCCGGGCGGTCGTGTGCCTGCGCAGCCATCTGTTGCCACGCCCGGCTGGCTGATCGGTCCAGCGGGGCAGCAGCGACCACCACGGGTGATTGGGCAGTCGCGGCTGACTCGGGCGTCTCAGGAGAGTCGCATTTCGTGGAAGATCCGGACGTTGCGAGGGGCCTTGACGTTGCCAGGGGCTTGGACCTTGCGAGGGACCTGGACGCTGCCAGGGGCCTGGACCTTGCGAGGGACCTGGACCTTGCGAGGGACCTGGACGTCGCGAGGGACCTGGACGTCGCGAGGGACTCGGGTTCTGCGGGGGGCTGGACGTTGCGGAGGATCCGAAGGTTGCGGTGGGCTCAGAAGTGGCTGAGGGTTTTGACGCGGCGGAGGACCTGGACGTCGCGGGGGATTCGGACGTCGCGAAGAGCCCTGAGCACGACGCCAGCGGTGATCGCTGTCCCCCCAGAAATCCGGGTCAGGCGATTCGGAGGGTTCAGGCTCAGGCTCTTCGATCAGGGAAAAGCTCATCTCGGTTGACCCCCAACGGTCAAGTGCCCCGCTTCGGCCGTAGTCCCGGGCCC
>DASWGE010000087.1:0-4988 GCA_036393895.1 Streptosporangiaceae bacterium
CGGCCGTCCGCGCGAGCCGGCTGAGGTCGGTCGCCGCGCCGGTCAGCTCGCCGTCGGGAGCGAAGTCCAGAACGAGCGTGTGCGGCCATTTCGCGCGCAGCCGCTCCATCGGCGCCGCAGGCCTGACCGGGTCGGTCAGCACGACCCTGACCCATGCCTCGGCGAGGTCACTGGCGCTCACTGGCCCGCCGTCGGCCAGCAGGTCATCAAGGCGGCCGCGCACTTCGTGCAGCGGGCGCGGCACCGGCGTCGCCAGCTTGGTAGTCCGCACCTGACCGGCGCCGTCGATCTCGGCCAGCGTCACGGACTTGGTGTGATAGCGCTCGGAGAAGGAGAACGCCAGTGGTGACCCGCTGTATCTGACGGTCGTTCCTGCCGCTGCGGCGCTGAGGTCCTGCTGGCCATGCAGGTGGCCAAGAGCGACGTAGCTGAGACCGGCGAACACCGACGCCGGCGCGTCCCCGATGCCGCCGACCCGGATGTCCCGTTCTGAATCTGAACCTGCGCCGCCCGATATGAACGCGTGTGCGGCAGCGACCGTCCGCGTAATGCCGCGCTCGTCCGCGTCGGCCCTGATCAGCCGTGCGGCGGCGGCAAGCACCGACGCATGCGAGCGCTCCGCGCCGAGTTCGTCCATGACCGCGTCGGGAAGCAGGTAGGGGATGCCGTACAGGGCGACCTCGCCGTGCTCGTCGGCCAGCACCACGGGCCGCGCGATATCGGCCACGGCGGTCCGCAGGTGAACGCCAGCCAGCTCGCTGAGCCTGGAACCGAAGCCGAGCCTGACCGCCGAGTCGTGGTTGCCGCTCGTGACCAGCACCGGGATCCTGGCGGCGGCAAACCCCCGCAGCGCCCGGTCGAGCACGGTCACCGCGTCTGTCGTCGGGACCGCCCGGTCGTACACGTCACCGGCGACCAGGACCGCGTGCACCTCTTGGGCGATCGCCTGAGCCAGGAGCCAGTCGAGGAAGGCAGCCTGATGAGTCAGCAGGTTCTCGCCGTAGAGCGTCCGCCCGAGGTGCCAGTCCGAGGTGTGGAGCAGTCTCATCGGCGCTCCATCGATCGTGACGGGGGTGACGGCTGAGGTCGCAACCCATCATCGCCGGAGGCCCCGCGGTTGCCGGCGATTGAGTCGCGACGGCGTGTCGCGCGGCACTAAGCGGCCGCGGGGCGGCTCGTCCGACCCGCGCGCTCCAGGGAGCACTGTTGGTAGCGTGGGGCCGTGATCGATGAGCTGTTCCCGGCCGACCTACCCGAGCCCGGGCATTGGGAGCAGCGGTACCCGCCGCGCGACCTGCCGTCCGGCGCGAAGGTCACCAGGCTGGGGCCGTCGCCCACCGGGTCCGTGCACATCGGCACGATCTACATGGCCATGATCGACCGTGACGTCGCCCATCGGTCAGGCGGCCGCTACCTGGTCAGGATCGAGGACACCGATCAGGCGCGCGAGGTCGAGGGGGCGCTGGAACAGTTTGCGCGCGCCTTCGACTACTTCGGCCTGATACCGGACGAGGAAGAGGGCCGCGGCGACTACGGGCCCTACCGCCAGTCGGAGCGGCCGGCGATTTACATGAGCTACGCTCGCGAACTGCTCCGGCAGGGCAAGGCCTACCTGTGCTTCGAAACCGCCGAAGAGCTCGCCGACATCCGCAAGCGGCAGCAGGAGACCAAGGTCCCGCCGGGCTACTACGGGAATTGGGCGATCTGGCGGGACGCGACCGCCGAGCAGGTCCAGGCGAAGCTCGCTGAGGGTGCGCCGTACGTGGTCAGGTTCCGTTCGCCGGGGATCCCGGGCCGGCGGGTCGAGTTCGACGAAGCCATCCGAGGCAAACTGTCCGCCGAGGCGAACTACAACGACGTGGTCATACTCAAGTCGTCGGTCAACGCGCGATCATCGGATAGCACTGACCGGCTGCCCACCTACCACTTCGCGCACGCCGTCGATGACCACCTGATGCGCGTCAACCTCGTGATCAGGGGCGAGGAGTGGCTGCCGTCGGTCCCGATGCACCTGCAGCTCTTCGAGGCGCTCGGCTTCGAGCCGCCGGAATATGCCCACACCGCGCTGCTGATGAAGCAGATCCCTGGGGGGAAGCGGAAGCTGTCCAAGCGCAAGGATCCCGAGACGAGCGTCGATTTCTACCTCCAGGCCGGTTATCCGGCCAAGGCGATGCTGTACTACCTGCGCGGTCTCGCCAACGGGTCGCTGGCCGAGATGCCGCTGGACGAGGCGCTGGCCGCGCCGATCAAGCTGTCCGAGCTGGGCGGCGCGGGACCGCTGATCGACCAGGTGAAGCTCGAGGACATCAGCGCCGACCATATCGCGACCCTCAGCGGGCAGGAGATCCTGGCGGCGATGGGCACCTGGGCCGCGCGGTACGACCCGGAACTGGCTGCGGTGCTCGACGGCGAGCAGCAACTGGCGCTCGCCGCTCTGGCCGTCGAGCGGGATGGTGTCGAGAACCCGCGGAAGGACCTACGCAAGTGGTCAGATTTCCGCTCCGCGTATGGTTTCTTCTTCCCTGAGCTGTTCACGCTGGTCGGCGCCAGTGACGAGCGGCTCGGCGGCCTGCCTGGCGACCTGGTGCGGGCCTTCGCGGCTGACTTCGTCGAGGGTTATCAGGAACTGGCCGATCCGCATGAGTGGTTCGGGCAGATCAGGGACCTCGCCGCCAAGCACGGGTTCGCCCCGAGCGCCAAGGCGTACCGGCAGGCGCCAGCGGATTACCCTGGCTCGATCAAGGAGGCGTCGTACCTCATCAGGATCGCGCTGACCGGCTCGACGCGTAGCCCGGACCTGGCCAGCGTTGCCCGTGTCCTCGGGCGGGACGAGGTGATGAGGCGGGTCTCCGCGCTGACCAGTTAAGGGCCGCCAGCGGCCTCGGCCACGCTTCTCCCTCCATGATCACGGACACATTTCCACGAGGGACGTCGGGAAGTGTCCGTCATGATGGTAGGGCCGGTGGTCGAGCGCGCAGCGTTCCGCCGTGGAGGGAGGTTCGGTGCAGCTAAGCGATGATGACGCCAGGCAGCGGTTTGGCGGGGCCCGGGTGGCCAGTCTCGCGACGATGTCCCCAGAAGGGCAGCCGCACATTGTTCCTATCACCCTTGCCGTTGACGGTGATGTGATCTACACCGCCGTCGACTTTAAGCCGAAGTCCACGCCGCGGCTGCGGCGGCTCAGCAACATCCACGCCAACCCGAGGGTCGCTGTGCTCGCCGATCATTACGACGAGGACTGGCCGGCGCTGTGGTGGGTTCGCGCCGACGGCATGGCGGCCATCCTGGACAGCCCGGCCGAGATGACGGCACCGACCGAACTGCTGACCGGGCGATACCCGCAGTACCGGGACAATCCGCCGGCCGGGCCGGTGATTGCGATTCGTGTCGCCGCCTGGACCGGCTGGTCGGCGACGTGATGCAGGGGGGAACCTCCGCGCGCTTACAGGTCTGCTACTGCCGGGATCACCTGGCTGCCGATGATCTCGAGCGGCGTGATTTCCCAGACGTTGGCGACTGCCCCGATGGCTGTGTCGAAGCCCATCGCAGCGAGCTCGCCGAGCCTGTCGACGACCTCGTTCGCCTTCTGTCCCTTCGGGCCGACATCGAAGATGAAGTAGCAGGACTTGCTGATCTCGTCGTAGACCCGCTCTTCAGCGTCGCAGTGAGCGCGCAGGACGTCCAGCTTGCGGGCGAGATCGGGGGTCGGGAACAGGTTGCAAGCCTGGGCGTAGCGCGCCACGAGACGCAGAGTCTTCCGCTCCCCGCCGCCGCCGACCATGATCGGCGGGTGCGGCTCGGTGAGCGCCTGCGGGGAGTTCAGCGGGCGATCGAGCTCATAGTGCGTGCCGCGGAACGGAGCCTCGTCGCCGCTCCACATCTGCAGGCAGATCTGCAGGGTCTCCTCAAGCCGCTCGAACCGCTCAGCAACCGGCGGGAACGGGATGCCGAGCCCCTTGGACTCCTCCTCGTTCCAGGCCGCGCCGATGCCAAGCCAGGCGCGGCCGCCAGAGAGCACGTCGAGCGTGCTGACAATCTTCGCGAGGACGCCCGGATAGCGGTAGACCGCGCCGGTCACGAGCGTGAGCAGATTCGCCCGGGAGGTATGCGCTGCTAGGTACCCGAGGGTGGTATACGCCTCAAGCATCTCGTGGTCGACCGGCCCGACGCCCCTGATCTGGAAGAAGTGGTCCATGACACTGATGAACCCGAATCCCGCGTCGTCGGCTGCGCGGGCCACGGCGGCGAGGTCGGCGCCGAGCCGCCTAGGACCTCCCGGCCAGGTGTAGTCGGGAATCTGCAGTCCTACCTGCATGAATTGACACTCCTGTTGTCTTCAGGCCAGCGCCGTCCAAGGAAGGGGGACGGCCTCCGATGTCATTGTGCCGCCAGTTTCACCACTGGCCGGCTGGCGGGGTGCGAGCCGTGCGGCAGATCGGCCCTGTCAAGGGCGCATTCAACGGCCGCGCAGCGGCGCATCATCCGGTCAGGACCTGACCAGCGACGAGGTGGGTGCCGGGAGCGGCGATGTTTGAAAGGCCAGACTAGGGGCAGCTGCGAGTGGGTTGTCACTGCGGTAGATAACTAACATTTCGTGTACTTTATGAGGGCGGTCATCCGAGGAATGGCCTCCAAAGCAAAGGAGTGATCGGAATGGCTGGGATACTGAGGGTTTCGAGGAGCCGTGGCGCACTGAGTGGCGTACTGCTCGTGCTCCTTGGGATCTGGGGCGGGCTGATCCCGCTCGTCGGGCCATACGTCAACTATGCCTACACGCCTAACCACGCCTGGCAGATCACGTCCGGCCGGATCTGGCTAGAGATCTTGCCGGCGGCGGGAGCGCTGCTCGGCGGGCTGATCCTCCTCGCTAGCAAGCTCAGGCCGACGGCGCTCCTCGGCGCGTCGCTGGCGGCTGCCAGCGGCGCCTGGTTCGCGGTCGGCAGTTCCCTGGCTCCGTTGTGGACGAACACCATCCCAGCTCAGGGCTT
>DASWGE010000088.1:0-5153 GCA_036393895.1 Streptosporangiaceae bacterium
CGGCCGGCCGCGATCGCGCAGAATGTGCAGTCGCTCACCAGGGCACGGTAGCGTTTGCCCGTGGCTGCGGACGGGCATCGGCATGTACTGGCTATCGGCGGCCTCCGTGCCCCCGACCGCGTCGGGCTGAACAGGGAGAGCGCGCCGCTCCTGCTCGGCTACGCAGCCACGCTCACGGGTGCGAGGGCCCCGAAGATCTGCATACTCAACACGGCCGCGGGCGATGATTCCGGCGCCTACGTGCGGAGCTACCAGCTGCTCGGAGAGATTGGCGGCAGGCTTACGCACCTGCAGCTGTTTCCCATGCCGAACGCGGCGGATCCCGAGGACCTGCTGCTGTCACAGGACATGATCTTCGTAGGCGGCGGCAGCGTGGCTAACATGCTCGCCGTCTGGCAGGTGCACGGCGTTGACTCGATCATGCGGCGCGCATGGCAGGCAGGCATCGTTCTGTCGGGGGTCAGCGCCGGCGCCATCTGCTGGTTCACGTCGGGGACGACCGACTCCTTCGGCATCGACCTGCGGCCATTCACCGGCGGGCTTGGCCTGCTCGCGCCGAGCTACTGCCCGCACTATGACTCAGAGCCTGGCCGGCGCCCGCTGTACCAGTCGCTGATCGCTGACGGCTCGCTGCCTCCGGGCATTGCCTGCGACGACGGCACGGCCGCGCATTTCGTGGATGATGGCCTGGCCGCCATCGTGGCTGACGCCCCCGGACCGTGCGGGTATTCCGTCGAGCGCACGGCGGAAGATACCGCTGCCGAGACCGTACTCGACACCAAGGTCCTGATCGGGCGATTATCAGCCATTCATGTGCGCAGCCGGCTGTTGCCGCTGTTCCCGGCGCCGCACATCCGCGTAAGATCACCGGACAGTCGAAACAGCCGGAGATTTACATAATGCTTACGGTTCACAACTTTTCGTATGGCCTGCTGACTCCTGCCCTGGCCTACCTGATGTCCTTTCTCGGCTCATTCCTCGGGCTGCGCTGCACGAGCAGGGCGCGGGCGAGCACCGGCGCGACCAGGATGCGCTGGTTGCTCGTGGCAGCGGTCTCGATCGGGATCACTGGAATCTGGGTGATGCACTTCATCGCGATGCTCGGTTTCACGATTCCCGGCGAGACAATCCGCTACAACGTCCCCATCACGCTGCTGAGCATGCTCATCGCCGTTGCGTTCGTCCTGATCGGCCTGCTGATCGTCGGGCTCGGCCAGGGCACCACGGCACGGTCGCTGCTGCTGGGCGGCGTGATCACCGGGCTGGGCGTCGCGGCCATGCACTACAGCGGAATGGCAGCGATGCGGATGCCGGCCCGCATGAGCTATAACCCCCAGCTGTTCGCGCTGTCCATCGCGATCGCGATCGTGGCCGCCACGGCGGCACTATGGGCCACGCTGCGGCTCAGTGGCGTCTGGTCCGCCTTCGGCGCCGCGGCCATCATGGGCGTGGCGGTCAGCGGCATGCATTACACCGGCATGGCCGCGATGCGCGTCTACCCGCATAACGGCTCGTCGATGGCTATGGGCGGTGCCGATGCCGCGGCGTTCCTGCTCCCGCTTGTCGTCGGCGTGTCCATCACCACCTTCGTCCTGACCGCCACCATCGCGCTGTCGCCGACGGCCGACGAGATTTCCGCCGAGGCTGAGCTGATGCGCAAGATCGACAGCGTGAAGGCGCAGCCGACGATCGTCAGAGCCCCAGCCCTCCCGCCGACGAACCACAATCCGAACTTCAGGAAGTTAACGCTGAGACAATAGCCGGATGAGCGGGGTCACCGGGGAAGGCAATGGCTGGCTGCTACTCGTCTACCGGGTGCCATCCGAGCCAACGAGGCTCCGCGCCGCCGTCTGGCGCAGGCTCAAAAGCCTGGGAGCGATCTACCTGCAGAACTCGGCCGCGGCGCTGCCGGCGAGCATCGATGCCGAACGGGCGCTGCGGAAGCTGCGGCGGGAGATCCTGGACATGTCAGGTACGGCCGTGCTGCTGTCCTGCTCGGTGCTGGAAGGCGAGCAGGGCGTCATGGCGTCGTTCCAGGCGGCCAGGAACGACGAGTACGCCGAGATCGTGGACAAATGCGAGGATTTCCTCGGCCAGGTGCGCAAGGAATACGTGGCCGACCACTTCACTTACGCCGAGCTTGAGGAGAATGAGGTCGATCTGGTCAAGCTGCGGAATTGGTTCGGCCGGGTCAGTGACCGGGACGTCTTCGGCGCGTCGGGACGCGAGGCGGCCGAGCAGGGCCTGGCAGCGTGTGAGCAGTCGCTTGAAGATTATGCTGCCCGGGTCTACGCCGAGGAGGCAGAGAGCCGGTAGGCGATTAAGGAAGCGCAGAGCCGGTAGGCGACGAAGGAAGCGCAGCCGGTAGGGCTAGCGCCCGCGCACAGCGCGCCACAGGCTCATCGGCAGCAGGGCGACGAGCAGCACGGGGACGAGCCACCAGGCGGCAATATCAGCCGCGTGCGCGAGCAGGTACGTCGCGGCGAGTCCGATCGCCACTCCCGCGGCGACCAACCAGTCGTCGCCGATGACGAAGTCGTAGAGGAACGCGCCGAACGCCCGGATACGGCCCGCCATGTCAGCGCACCTCCGCGACGGCCGGTGCCGCGGTCGGGCTGGCTGGCCTGGCTGGCATCCTCCGCAGCAATGCGACCAGAGCCAGCGCGAATGCTGCGATGGCCGGCACGATCACCAGCAGCGCGGAATCGGACCCCGGCCAGTGTGCGCCTGCGCCCTCCGCGCCCCAGAAGGTCCCGAACGCTGTCAGCATCACGCCGACCGCGAACTTCAGCGTATTCTCCGGCACCCTGGCCAGGGGCGCGCGCAGGGCCACCCCCGCCAAGGCGACGACCACTACCGCGCACGCCGCGGCGAGGGCCGCGAGGGGTATCTGGTGCGCGTTTCCGCCGAAGGTCAGGGCGATGAAGACCACCTCGAGTCCCTCGAGTAGCACGCCCTTGAAGGCAAGAGTGAAGCCGTACAGGTCAGGCACTAGCCCCGCGTGGCGGGCCGGTTCTGACCGGGCGGCTCTGACCTGCGCTTGGTAGATCGCGTCCTCATCATGCAGCGCCTTGTGACCGCTGGCCCGCAGAATCGCCTTGCGCAGCCATTGCAGGCCGAAGACGAGCAGCAACGCGCCGACGAACAGCCGCAGGGCCTGAAGAGGCAGAGCGCTCACAGCCGGGCCAAGCGCCGCGGTGATCACCGCAAGCACGACCAGGGCGGCGAACATGCCGGTGTTAGCCGACCGCCAGTCCCGCGCTGTACCAGCCGCCAGAACGATGGTCGTCGCCTCAACGGCTTCGACCGCGCAGGCGAGGAACACAGCAACGAACAGCGCGCCAGCTCCCACCGCCACCTCCGGGGTTTGAACCTCCAGGCGTCCTGCGCCAGTCTAACAACTGTCAGATCCTGGCTATGACGCTCGTTAGCATATCGGGCGGCGCGCGACCGCTGGACGACGTCGGCAAGCGACAGGTCTGAGCGCTTCGCTGGCGCAGTTGCCCTGGCAGGCCTAGCATTCCGGTCGTGGCCGTGCTTTTCGGACTGACCAAGCGGGTGCTGGTCGGGCGCCCGATGCAAAGCGAGCATCTGGGCCACACGCTGCTGCCGAAGAAGATCGCGCTGCCCGTCTTTGCCAGCGACGCGCTGTCCTCGGTGGCGTACGCGACCGAGGAAATCCTGATCGTGCTGTCGGTGGGCGGTATCGCCCTCATCGGGTACACGCCGTGGATCGCGGCGGCGGTCGGGCTGCTGATGCTGGTCGTGGTGGCCTCCTACCGGCAGAACGTGCATGCCTATCCGTCCGGCGGCGGCGACTACGAGGTAGCAAGCACCAACCTGGGACCGCGGACCGGGCTGGCGGTCGCCAGCGCCCTGATGGTCGACTACACGCTGACGGTGGCGGTATCGGTGTCGGCGGGCGTGGCGAACCTGGCGTCGGCCTTCCGGCAGCTAGCGCCGCACGTCACCTTGATCTCGGTGCTCGTGGTGGCCGTCATTGCGCTGATGAACCTGCGGGGGGTTCGGGAGTCCGGGACCGCGTTCGCGATCCCGACCTACTTCTTCATCGGCGCGGTCGGCTTGATGATCGTCTGGGGGATCACCCGGCTGTTGCTGGGCGGCCACGTCGTGTCGGAGAGCCAGCACGTTCAGGTGCTGTCCCCGCACCAGTTCGCCGGCCTCGCGCTGATCTTCCTGCTGCTCAAGGCGTTCTCGTCCGGCTGTACCGCGCTGACCGGCGTCGAGGCCATCAGCAACGGGGTGCCGGCGTTCCGCGCGCCGAAGAGCAAGAATGCGGCGGCGACGCTCGCGCTGCTCGGTGGAATTGCCGTGGCCATGTTCGCCGGGGTCACCGCCCTGGCGCTGATCAGCCACGTGCACGTGTGCGCGCCCGGCGACGTGTGCCGGGGGCTAGCGCCCGGCCCCCAGCGGACCGTCATCGCCCAGGTCGGCCGCGCGGTATTCGGCGATTCGTCGCCGCTGTTCTACGTGCTGCAGCTGTTCACCGCGCTGATCCTGGTTCTCGCCGCCAACACCGCATTCAACGGGTTCCCCGTCCTTGCCTCGATCCTGTCCAGGGATGGCTACCTGCCGCGCCAGCTGCACACCCGCGGCGACCGGCTGGCGTTCAGCAACGGGATCCTGCTGCTGTCCGGGTTCGCGATCTTGCTGATCGTGGCATTCAACGCCTCGCCGACGCGGCTGATCCAGCTCTACATCATCGGCGTCTTCGTCTCGTTCGTCTGCAGCCAGACCGGCATGATCAGGCACTGGAACCGGCACCTGCGCACCGAGACCGACCCGGCTGTCCGGCGGCACATGAAGCGGACCCGCGTCATCAATACCGTGGGTGCCTGCTTCACCGGCGTGGTGCTGGTGATCGTGCTCATCAGCAAGTTCGCCAGCGGCGCGTGGATCGTCGTCGTCGCGATGCCGGCCATCTGGCTGACCATGCGGAGCATCCACCAGCACTACGCGAGCGTCGCGGTCGAACTCGAGCCGCCCGCCGACGTTCCAGTCACGCTGCCGGCTAGCAACCGGGCCATTGTGCTCGTCTCGAAACTGCACCTGCCGACGCTGCGCACGCTTGCCTATGCCCGGGCCACGCAGCCCAGCCACCTCGAGGCGGTCACGGTCAGCGTGGACGACGC
>DASWGE010000089.1:0-3581 GCA_036393895.1 Streptosporangiaceae bacterium
CGGCGCGATCTGCATGTAGCCGACCGGGTTAAAGGCGAACGCCTCGGGATCGGACTCCCAGACCGACACCGAGTGCGCCATCAGCTCCCGCATCGCCGGCTGGAAGTAGTTGTTACGGACAACCCCGCAGGCGATGCCGGATGCGCCGGCGCCGATCGCGCGCTTGTCGATGACCAGGACGTCCGCGCCGCTGCCGAGCCCTCGGACCCGCAGCTCGCGGGCCAGATGAAAGGCCGTCGACAAACCGTGGATGCCTGCGCCGACGATCACATACCGGCTGTGAGTGGGGAGCATGGCAGCCGCCTTTCCGGCCCGTGACGCCCGGTGCCGCAGTTCGCGCTTGCATAATTGCCGAGAGGGAAATACTATTTCCATCTCATAGGAGAGCATACTGCCGTGGCCAGAACCGGACAACCCGCTACCCGTCACGTTGCCGCCGTCCAGCGGGCGATCGCCATTCTCGAGGCGCTCGCCGCCGCGAAGTCCGAGCTAGGCACCAACGAGATCGCGCGGCGCACCGGGATCAACGAGAGCAGCATCTCCCGGATTCTCGCAACGCTCGCGAGCGGCGGGCTGGTGGAGCACCTGCCGTCGACAGGGCGCTACCGCCTCGGCGTCGGCATCATGCGGCTGGCTACGGCCGCGGGTGAGCGGCTCGACATCCGGACCCTGGCCCGGCCGCACCTGGAGGAACTCGCGCAGCGAACCCGCGAGACAGTGACGCTGTCGGTGCCTGGCACCCGCGAGGCCATGACGCTGGACTTCGTGCAGAGCCCGCTCTCGGTGCGCAGCGTGGCCGAGGTAGGGCGGGCAAGCGCCGCGCACGCCACGGCCGTCGGCAAGATCTTCCTCGCTCACGGCGGGAGCCTGCCGGGTGGTCAGCTGAAGCGATTCACCGAGCGGACCATCGTGGACAGGGACGCGCTGGCGGTCGAGGTCAGCCGGATCGCCGAGCGCGGCTGGGCACAAGCCGTTGGTGAGCGCGAGGACGATCTCAATGCCGTCGCCGCGCCCGTGCTCGATCCGGCGGGCAGGCTGGCCGCGATCCTGGGCGTCCAGGGCCCGGCGGTCAGGTTCAGTCCCCGGGCGATGCGCAGCGCTGCGGAGTGGCTGGCCGAACGTGCCGCGCTGATCTCCGCCGCCCTCTAACCCCGCACGGCTCCGCCGGCCTCAGTGGACTCCGCCGCCCTCATGATCGTGGTCGATTGTCAGAACCTGGACGCCTGCCGGCGTATCTGCTGAGAGGCGTCCAGGTTCTGACGGCGTCCGAGATCATTAGACGGAATTGCCGCACGGGCAATGGTATTGCAGAATGAGCGCTTCCATCTGACTCGCTCAGGCCTACAATGGAGTCACTTCCAGGCAATCCTGTTGCCCTTCAGGCAATTCTGATGGAGGCGTGATGCCAGGACCATCTCGGTTGCGCGCCGGACCACTCGACAGCTGGGACTTCAGGCAGGCGGTCGGCGCGTTTACCACCGGCGTGACGGTGGTCACGACCTGCGACGACACGGGCCAACGGCACGGTCTCACGGCGAACTCATTCGCCTCGGTCTCACTCGACCCGCCACTGGTGCTGTTCTGCGTCGACAATCGGGCTCCCAGCCTGCAGGGTTTCGTCCGGAGCCAGCATTTCGCGATCAACGTTCTCGCGTCGGACCAGGAAGACATCGCCAAGCGGTTCGCCAGGCGGTCAGAGGACAAATTCGCGGGGCTCGCCTGGCGGGTGGGCATTTTCGGCGCGCCGTTGCTCGATCGCTGCATCGCCCACATCGAGTGCAAGTTCGAGCATTCCATCCCCAGCGGCGACCACGCGATCGTCATCGGCCGGGTGCACAGGGTCAAGGTCTACGCAGGCGAGCCGCTGGTCTTTCACCGCAGCCAGTTCGGGACCGTCATCTCGGACATGGCGACCGGCTGACGGCGCGGGCCTAGCCGGGCAGGCCGATGATCACGCAGTTGTGGTTGCTAGAACAGCCAAGGGCGCGTGATCATCCGCAATCTCAGGAGCGCGGGCGGGTCTTGTCCGGGTCGTAGAAGGGGAACCTGACCACGACCGCCGGGATCCGCTTGCGGTGCCCGTCCAGCTTGCCGACCTCGACCTCGGTGCCGAGCTGGGAGTACTCGACAGCCATCCGGCAGAGCGCGATGTTCTTGCGCAAGATCGGCGACCTGGTGCCGCTGGTGATGACCCCGACCTGCGAACGTCCCACATGCACGCAGTCCCCGTGCGCAGCCTGCTCGTTTCCGGCCAGCTCAAGCCCGACCAGGGTCCGCTGCGGCGAAGCCTTCCGCCGCTCCAGCGCCTCCCGGCCCACGAAGTCATCTTCCTTGCTCTTCAACGGGACCGTGAAGCCGATGCCGGCCTCGAACGGGTCGGTCTGGTCGCAGAACTCATACCCGGCGAAGATCAGGCCTGCCTCGATGCGGAGGATGTCCAGCGCGTCCAGGCCCAGCGGGACGAGCCGGTGGGCCGTGCCGGCCTCCCAGACAGCGTCCCACAGGCTGGCCGCGTCCTGCGGGTGGCACCACAGCTCGTAGCCGAGCTCCCCGGTGTAACCCGTCCGGGAGACGATCACCGGCAGGCCGTCGGCTGCGCCGATCCGGCCGATCGCGAACCTGAACCAACCAAGCTCGCCGAAGGCTGGCTGGGTCGGCGGCGTCCATACCAGCTCCCGCAGCAGGTCCCTGGACTTCGGACCCTGTACGGCGATGTTGTGCAACTGGTCGGTGGAGTGCTTGACCCACACCTGATCGAGGTTCATCCGCTCGGCGAGGCCCCGCAGCCAGGTCCCGTCATATTCCTCGCCGCCCACGAACCGGAAGCGGTCCTGACCGAGCCGGAAGATCGTAGCGTCGTCCAGCATCCCGCCGGTCTCGTTGCAAACCGCCGTGTACACGACCTGGCCGACGGCGAGCTTCCTGACATTGCGGGTTACGGCCGCCTGGAGCAGCGCCTCAGCGTCCGGCCCTACCACCTCGAACTTGCGCAGCGGCGACAGGTCCATGACCGCCGCGGCCTCCCGGCACGCCCAGTACTCCTCGATCGCCCCGTGGCCGTCAAAGCTGGTCGGCAGCCAGTAGCCGCGGTACTCGGTGGTCTGTCTGGTCAGCTGCGACCACCGCGGCTGGAACGAGGTCTCGCGAGTGAGCTTCGGCTCGCTGTCGGGAGTGACACGGTGCGCGATCGCCATCGAGAAGCTCCGCTCGGCCGGGTAGACGCGGACGTGGATATCGGTCGGGTTCCAGGCGTTGGCCGGGTCGATATCATCCGGGCACGCCGAGGACGCGCACACCAGGTCAGTCATGGCGCGGAGCAGAACGTAATCGCCCGGCTGTGACCATGGCTCGTCGAAGAAAAGCTGATTAGCCTCGTTGAAGAATGTGTTGTAGAAGAAATTGAGGGCCGGCCAACCGCGGCGTTCGGCGATGCCGTAGGACCTGAGCTGGGCATTGAAGTTGTCGGTGCAGTTCACATGGCCCGGGTAGCCCATATCCTCGTAGTACTTGGCATTGCAGGCCAGCGCGAAAGTGTCGTGCCGGCCGACGGTGTCACGCACCACTTCAACAAGCGGGCGCAT
>DASWGE010000090.1:0-12243 GCA_036393895.1 Streptosporangiaceae bacterium
GGGGCCTCGATTCGCGTTCGCTGACCGGAGCCCCCGTCTGGAGGTTCCGATGACGACTGCTCCCCTCTACCTCACCACCACCATTCCGTACGTGAATGCCAGGCCGCATCTGGGGCACGCGCTTGAGCTCGTGCAAGCTGACGTGCTGGCCCGGCACTACCGGCGCCGCGGGCACCCGGTCAGATTCCAGACCGGCACCGATGACAACTCGCTGAAGAACATCCTGGCGGCCGACGCGGCCGGCGTCGGTGTGCAGGAGTTCGTTGACGCCAACGCGGACGCCTTCGTCGCGCTCGCCGGGCCGCTGTCGCTCAGCGTCGACGATGTGATCAGGACCAGCAGCGATCCGCGGCACCGGGCGGGCGTCGAGCGGCTGTGGCAAGCCTGTGCCAGCGCCGGGGACCTGTACTTGAGGCACTATGAAGGGCTGTATTGCGTTGGCTGCGAGGCCTTTTACGCCGCGGATGAGCTCAGCGCAGGCCTCTGTCCTGAGCATGGCGTCAGGCCGCAGCGGGTCGCGGAGGAGAACTGGTTCTTCCGGCTTTCCAGGTACGCCGGGCGGCTGCGGGACGAGATCACCGCGGGCAGGCTGAGGATCGAGCCTGCTGGGCGCCGCAACGAGGTCCTTGCGTTCATCGCGGGCGGCTTGGCCGACTTCTCGGTCTCACGGTCGATCGAGCGCGCGCATGGCTGGGGCATTCCGGTGCCCGGCGATCCCGGTCAGGTGATCTATGTCTGGTGGGACGCTCTCGGCAACTACCTGACCGCGCTTGGTTACGGCTCCGATGAGGTGAACCTGAGCCGGTGGTGGACCGGCGCCAGCCGCCGGGTGCACCTGCTCGGCAAGGGCGTCCTGCGGTTCCATGCCGTGTACTGGCCGGCCATGCTGGCCTCGGCCGGCCTGCCGCTGCCCACGGACATCATCGTGCACGACTATCTGACCGTTGAGGGCAGAAAGATCAGCAAGTCGGGCGGTGCCTCGGTCGACCCGGCCGAGCTGGCCGATGAGTACGGCACTGATGCGATCCGGTGGTGGCTGCTGCGCGAGGTCCCGAGGATCGGTGACGTCGACTTCACCAGGGAGCGTCTGGTCCGCCGGGCCAACGACGAGCTCGCTCACGGGATCGGCAACCTGGTGAACCGCGTCGTCGCCATGATCGGGAAGTACCGCGACGGCGTAGGGCCGGCGTGCGGCGACGGTGCGCCGGTCCCGGTGGGGCGGGCAGGTCAGCGCGCCCCGGCCATAATCGACGCGGCCCTTGCCGTGGGTGACTTCCGCCAGGCGACGTCCGCGGTCTGCTCGATCGCCGAGGAAGCCAACCGCTATGTCAGCCAGACCAGGCCGTGGCTGCTGGCCCGAGCCGAGCGGGACGGTGATCACGAGGCCGGACGCCAGCTTGACGCGGTCCTTGCGGCGCTGGTCAGCACCTGCAGGCGGCTGGCTGCGGAGCTTGAGCCGTTCCTTCCCGACGCGGCCGCCAGGATTGCGCGGCAGACCGCCGCGGTGGACGGGGTGCTGCCACCCGCGCAACCGGTGTTCGCCCGCCTGGAGATCAATCCGGCTGCGGCTGCTCATTTGCCCGCCGCGTTGGCACCGGGCTCGTGTTTGGGTGCGCCACCCATCACCTGAATCGCAATGGGTGGCGCACCGATAGACGCCGCGAAGCAAGGCATAGGCGGGGGCCCCTAGACTCGCGTGCGTGGGCGATACGCCGGCCGTCGAGATCACCGGCCTGGTCAAGAGTTACGGGCGGACCACTGCCGTGGCCGGCCTGTCCATGCGTGCCACGCGCGGCGAGGTCACGGCGGTGCTCGGGCCCAACGGGGCCGGCAAGACCACGACGATCGAGGTGTGCGAGGGGTACCGGCGCGCCGACGCGGGCATGGTGCGCGTGCTCGGGCTTGACCCGGTCAAGGACGCCAGGCAACTGCGGCCGCGGGTAGGCGTGATGCTTCAGTCGGGCGGCATCCCGACGACAGCGCGGCCCGCCGACTACCTGAAGGTGATGGCCAGCTTCTACGCCCATCCGGTCGACCCCGCGGTGCTGCTCGACCGGCTCGGCCTCGTCGAATCGGCTGGGACGCCGTTTCGCCGCATGTCGGGCGGTCAGCAGCAGCGGCTGGCGCTGGCGGCTGCCATTGTCGGGCGCCCCGAGCTGGTCTTCCTTGATGAGCCCACGGCCGGGCTTGACCCGCAGGCCAGGCTCGCGACCTGGGACCTGGTGGCCGGGCTGCGGGCGTCGGGCGCGACGGTCATCCTCACCACGCACTACCTGGAGGAGGCCGAGCGCCTCGCAGATCATGTCATCATCGTCGATCACGGTGCGCTGGTTACGCAGGGCACCCCGGCCGAGCTCACGGGGAGCCAGGGGCAGCTGCGGTTCAGGGCCGAACCAGGGCTGGACACCTCGGGGCTGCTTGTCGCGCTGCCGCCAGCCAGCGTGGTCAAGGAGTCTCCGGCCGGGGCATACCTCGTCGAGCTGCCCGCTGGCGTCGATCCGCAAGTCGTCGCGACAGTCACGGCCTGGTGCGCTGAACAGGGCGTGCTCGCCAAGAACCTGCGGATCGAGAGCCGGACCCTAGAGGACGTGTTCCTCGAGCTGACCGGGCGGGAGCTGCGCTCATGACGGAGCTGACCGGGCCGGACACGCTCAACTGGCCGCCTCCGGCCCCTGGCGCGGCGCCGCGTCCGAAGATGGTCGCCGCCCAGGCCGGCCTTGAACTGCGGACCCTGCTCCGTAATGGCGAGCAACTGCTGCTGACCCTGATCATCCCCGTGCTGCTGCTCGTGGTGTTCAGCTCCGAGGCGCTGATCAGCGTCGGCCATGGGAGCAGGATCGAATTTATCGCGCCCGGCATCCTCGCGCTCGCCGTCATGTCCACCTCGTTCACAAGCCTGGCGATCGGCACAGGCTTCGAGCGGCGGTACGGGGTGCTCAAGCGCCTTGGCGCGACTCCATTGTCACGCGGCGGGCTGATCGGCGCGAAGGCCGTCACGGTGCTGACGATTGAGATCGGCCAGATCGTGCTGATCGTTGTCGTCAGCCTCCTGCTGGGCTGGCACCCGGTCGTGACGGCGGTTAGCGCGGCGTCAGCGCTGCTGCTGATCGTGGCAGGCAGCGCAGCGTTCAGCGGACTGGCGATGCTGATGGCAGGAACGCTGCGGGCCGAGGCAACGCTGGCCGCCGCCAACCTCGTCTACCTGGTGCTGCTCGGCGTCGGCGGCGTCGTGTTCCCGCTGACGAAGTTCCCGGCCTCGGTCAGGCCCACGCTCCGGCTGCTGCCGTCCGGCGCCATGTCGGACGGCTTGCGCGCGGCCCTGCGCTATGGCGCTGGCCTGCCGGTCCGCGATCTCCTGGTGCTGGCCGCCTGGGCGGTCGTCGGGATCGGCCTGGCCGCGCGTACCTTCCGCTGGGAATGACGGTGCCGCGAGCCTCCGACTCGCTGACCGCGCCGCGGTCACCGGTGCACCGCCGCGACAGGCGGGACCCGCTCGGCAGGCTGCCGCCGCCTGTGCTGCTCGGCACCGGGATCGTGAGCGTGCAGATCGGGGCCGGTCTGGCCGCGCGGATGTTCGGGACGGTCTCGGCCGCCGGGCTTACCGGGCTCCGGCTCTGGGCAGCGACGTTGCTGCTGGCTGCCCTGGGGGCCAGGCCGACGATCCGGGCAGTCCGCGGCGTTATCGCCGATCGCGCCTGGCGGGATGCGGTTGTGGTCCTCGCGTTCGGCGTGACGCTTGGCGTGATGAACTTCTCGATCTACCAGGCGTTCGCGCGGATCCCGCTCGGCATCGCGGTGACGATCGAGTTCCTTGGGCCGCTCGTGGTTGCGATCGCGTCGTCGCGGCGCCTGATCGACTTGCTCTGGGTGGTGCTCGCGGGAACGGGCGTGACGCTCCTTGGCACCGGGGGCGTCAGCGTGGCCGGGCTCGGCAGCGAGGTGGCTGGTCAGTCACCGCCCTCATCGACCGTGCTGACCGGAGTGCTCTTCGCGCTGGCTGCGGCAACGGCCTGGGCGGGCTACATCCTGCTGTCCGCATCGACGGGTAGGCGGTTCAGCGGATCGTCAGGACTCGTGCTCGCCATGTGCGTGGGATCCGTGCTCGTCGCTCCGGTTGCGGTCATCAGCGGGGGCCGTGCGCTGCTCAAGCCGGCCGTACTCGGAGCTGGGCTGGTCATCGGCCTGCTGTCGTCCGTGATCCCGTACCGGTTCGAGCTCGAAACGCTGCGGCGGGTCCCGGCCAGGGTCTTCGGCATCTGGATGAGCCTGGAGCCTGCGGTCGCCGCGCTGGTCGGGGTCGTGCTGCTGAGCCAGGCCCTGTCGGTGCCGCAATGGATCGCGATCTGCTGCGTCGTCGTCGCCAGCGCAGGGGCCGCGCTCGGTGAGGGCAGGTCAGCGGCCGCTCCGCAGGCATGACACGCTCCGAGGGCATGACCGCGGGCCGTGCACCATATGATGCCGTGCGCCATACGATAGGGTCCGTGTCCGTTCAGCCAGGAACCGCCCGCGCGCCATGGCGGGCGTCGCTGAGCGGGTTGGCCAGGCAGGCGGCGGGGGTTCTGCTGAGGCCCTCGCCGGTGGTCATGCGCAGGATTGCGCTCGCTGGCGTGGTCGCGTCCCTGGCCATCATCCCCACCGGTGCTGCCGTCCGGCTGAGCCAGTCCGGGCTTGGCTGCACCGACTGGCCCAAGTGCACCGCGAACAGCCTGGTCGCCTCCGGCGCGAGCGGCGATCCGCTGATCCACCGGTGGATCGAGTTCGGCAACCGCATGATCACCGCGGCGATTTTCGTTATCGCCATCGCGGTCTTCATCGCGGCCTGGCGATTTCGGGCCGGCCAGGACGGCAAGCGACGGCGTGACCTGGTCTGGCTTGCCGCAGTCCAGCCGGCCGGGATCGCGGCGCAGGCGCTGATCGGCGGGATCGTGGTGCTGACCAAGCTGTCGCCGTTCTGGGTGTCGCTGCATTACCTCGCGACGCTTCCGGTGCTCGCGGCTGCTGTCGCCCTGCAGGTGCGGTGCACCGAGGGCACGGGTCCGGCTCAGCCGCTCGCGGCGCCGCTCGTGCGGCTAGTCGCCCGGGCGCTCGTCGTTGTTGCGTCCGTCATGATGGTGGCCGGAACGCTGGTGACCGGGACCGGTCCGCTCGCCGGGGCAGGCGCCGTGCCCCGCTATCACTTCCTGTCCCTGGCGGCGGTCACCCAGTTGCACGCGGACATCGGCTGGGTACTCGGCACGCTGGCGGTCATGCTGACGCTGATCATGGCTCTGACCGAGGCTCCTCCGCGCGCTGTCAGGTTGTCCTGGATCGTGCTCGGCCTGATCGGCCTGCAGGGCGCGATCGGCTACGCGCAGTACTTCTCCGGCCTGCCGGCTGGCCTGGTCTGGGTGCACGTCGCGAACACCGCGCTGATCTGGATCGCCGTGCTCAGGCTGACCTTCTCGCTCCGCGACAGAGGCCAGGTCGACGCGCCCGTCGGAACCGCCGAGCCAGCCCTGTCTTCCTAGCGCTCAGCCGGCCCGCCTCACTAAGACCCGGATCGACGCAGTACTCAGTCCGGCCTGGCGGAGCTCTGCTGTGGTCACAATTCCTGCTAATCGTGACGTTTCGGGCAGTCGGTCGATTCTCATGGTGCCAACTTTGGCCAGTGCCACTGACATCCTGTGCGTTGCGCGAATTGTCACTTTTGCGGTGACGCAACATGCAGGAAGTAAGCGCTTCGCCGGACATCAGCATTCGCGCGGCGGGCGATAGGGTCGGAGTTGTAAAGACCACGGCAATGAAAGGCGTCGCATTGAGCAGCCAGACCAGCACGGATCTTGACTGGACGCGGACTGATGAGCGTGCGGTCGACCTAATCCGCGTGTTGGCAATGGACGCCGTCCAGAAGGCGGGGTCTGGCCATCCGGGGACCGCCATGAGCCTGGCGCCCGCGGCGTATCTGCTCTTCCAGCGGATCCTCCGGCATGATCCCGCGGACCCGCACTGGCTGGGCAGGGACCGTTTCGTGCTTTCATGTGGGCATTCGAGCCTGACTCTTTACATTCAGCTTTATTTGTCCGGTTACGGGCTCACGCTCGATGATCTCAAGAAACTGCGTACCTGGGGCAGCCGCACGCCCGGCCACCCCGAGCATCGGCTGACCCCGGGGGTAGAGACCACGACGGGACCGCTCGGCCAGGGCCTGGCTAACGCGGTCGGCATGGCCATGGCAACCAGGCGCGAGCGCGGGCTGTTCGACCCTGATGCCCCGGCCGGGGAGAGCCCGTTCGACCACCATGTCTACGTCTTCGCCTCGGACGGCGACATCGAAGAAGGCGTCAGTCACGAGGTCTCGTCGCTGGCAGGCCACCACCAGCTCGGAAGTCTGGTGCTGATCTACGACGACAACAATATCTCGATCGAGGACAACACCAACATCGCCAAGTCGGAGGACGTCCTCGCCAGGTACGCCGCTTACGGCTGGCACACGCAGCGGGTGAGCTGGCGCACGCCGGGCGGGTACAAGGAGGACGTCGAGGCGCTGTACCGGGCCATGATCGCCGCGCGCGATTATGCCGATGCGCCGTCGATCATCGCCTTGTCGACGATCATCGGATGGCCGGCGCCGCACAAGCAGAACACCGGCGAGGCACACGGCTCGGCCCTGGGAGCTGCCGAGGTCGCGGCGACCAAGGAGATCCTGGGGTTCGACCCGGGCGTGGACTTCCCGCTCGAGGACGAGGCGGTCGCCCATGCCCGTCAGGTGGCCGACCGCGGCAAGCTCCTCAGGGCACAGTGGGAGGAGGCCTTCGCCAGGTGGGCAGGGGCCAGCCCGTCCCGCCGCGCACTGCTCGACCGGCTCGCGTCGCGCGCGCTGCCGCCTGTATGGACGGACGCGCTGCCTAGTTTCTCCCCCGGCGACGGGCCGATGGCGACGAGAACAGCATCAGGCAAGGTCCTCAACGCGCTCGCCCCGGTGCTGCCCGAGCTCTGGGGCGGTTCCGCCGACCTAGCAGGCAGCAATGACACCACGATGGCGGGCGAACCGTCGTTCATCCCGCTTATCCACCAGACCGCCATGTTCCCCGGCAACCCGTTCGGCAGGACGCTGCACTTCGGAATCAGGGAATTCGGCATGGCCGGGATACTCAACGGCATCACCCTGCACGGGCTTACCAGGCCGTACGGCGGCACGTTCCTTGTGTTCAGCGACTACATGCGGCCCGCGGTCAGGCTGGCTGCGCTCATGGCACTGCCAGTCACGTTCGTCTGGACGCACGACTCGATCGGCCTCGGCGAAGACGGTCCGACCCACCAGCCGGTCGAGCATCTCTGGGCGCTGCGTGCCATTCCAGGACTCGATGTGGTTCGCCCGGCCGATGCCAACGAGACCACGGTTGCGTGGAAAACGATCCTCGAGCACGCGGACCGGCCGGCCGGTCTGTGCCTCACCAGGCAGAAACTGCCCGTGGTTGACCGGGATACGACGGCCAGCGCGGATGGAACCGCCCTCGGCGGGTACGTCCTCGCTGAGGCGCCTGGCGGCGACCCAGAGGTAATACTCATCGGGACCGGTAGCGAAGTACAAATCGCGCTGGCTGCCCGCGAGGCGCTGTGGCAGGAGAAGATCGCGGCCAGGGTGGTATCGATGCCGTGCCTTGAGTGGTTCGCAGAGCAGGACCAGGCCTACCGCGACCAGGTGCTACCCCCTCCGATCAGGGCCAGGGTCAGCGTCGAGGCCGGGGTGGGGCTCGGCTGGCGCTCCATCGTCGGCGATGCGGGCGAGATGATCAGCCTCGAGCACTACGGCGCTTCGGCAGCCTACGAGACTCTCTATGCCGAATTCGGAATTACCCCCGAACGGGTCGCGCAGGCCGCCCGGCTCAGCATGAGCCGGGCGGGGGCGTCTGCCGCGCGTGCCAGGAAGGACTAGCCATGACAGCACAGCAGGAAAGGCCGGACGTGCTTGCCCAGCTCATCGGCGAGGACGTATCGATCTGGCTAGATGACATCAGCAGGGAGCGGCTCGCCACCGGCAACCTGGCGATGCTGATGAGGGACTTCCATGTCCGCGGTGTCACGTCGAATCCGACAATCTTCTCGCACGCGATGGAACATGGCAGCGCCTACGACGAGCAACTCGGCGACCTGGCGATTCGCGGTGTCAGCGTCGAGGAGGCAGCGCGGGCCCTGACGACATTCGACATCAGATGGGCCTGCGACGTGCTCAGGCCCGTCTACGACGCCTCAGAGGGCGTGGACGGCCGAGTGTCGATCGAGGTCGATCCGCGGCTGGCGAAGGAGACGGCTAAGACGATCGCCGAGGCGCGGGCGCTGTGGTGGCTGGTCGACCGGCCCAACCTATTCATCAAGATCCCTGCGACGCGGGAGGGCCTGCCGGCGATCACGGCCTGCCTGGCCGAGGGCATCAGCGTGAACGTCACGCTGATCTTCTCGCTGCAGCGCTATCAGGAAGTCATTGACGCCTTCATGGCCGGCCTCGAGGCGGCCGACGACGCTCACGTAGCCTCGCTCGCCTCGGTGGCCTCGTTCTTCGTGAGCCGGGTGGACACCGAGGTCGACCGCAGGCTCGACAAGATCGGCACGCCTGAGGCGAAGGAACTGCGCGGCAAGGCAGGTATCGCCAACGCGCGGCTTGCCTACGAGCTGTTCGAGAAGCACTTCTCGACGCCGCGCTGGCAGGCGCTGTCGGACCGGGATGCCAGGCTGCAGCGGCCGCTGTGGGCATCGACCAGCACCAAGGACCCGTCGTACCGCGACACCATGTACGTCGAGGAGCTGATCGCGCCGCACACGGTCAACACGATGCCCGAATCGACCATGCGGGCTATGGCAGACCATGGCGTGGTGCGCGGCAACACCATCAGCGGGACCTATGACGAGGCCAGGAGGGTCTTCGCCGAGCTGGAGCAACTCGGGATCAGTTACGCCGACGTCGTCGCCGTGCTTGAGGACGAGGGCGTCCGCAAGTTCGCCGACTCGTGGAACCAACTCCTGCAGACGATCGGCTCGCAACTCGATCCAAGCAAGAGCGGTGCGCGTCGTGCCGCGGAAGGATGAGCAACCCGCTCCGCGATCCGCGTGATCGCCGAATCCCCCGGGTCGCCGAGCCGAGCGTGCTGGTCATGTTCGGCGTTACGGGCGATCTGGCCAGGAAGAAACTGCTGCCTGCCATTTACGACCTGGCCAACCGCGGGCTGCTGCCGCCAGGTTTCTCGCTAGTGGGCTTCGCCCGCCGGGACTGGAAAGATCAGGATTTCGCCAGGCTGACCCACGAGGCCGTCCGGGAGCATGCCAGGACCGCCTACCGGGAGGAGGTGTGGCAGCAGGTCCGCGACGGCATCCGGTTCGTGTCGGGCGATTTCTCCGATGACAAGGCGTTCGATAATCTCGCCGACGCGCTGTCCGGGCTGGATGTTGAGCGGGGAACAGCGGGGAACCGCGCGTTCTACCTGTCGATCCCGCCGAGCCAGTTCCCCGTCGTGGTCCGCCAGCTTGAGCGGTCCGGCCTGAGCGGCGGCGAGGACACTCCCGGCTGGCGCCGGGTTGTGATCGAGAAGCCGTTCGGGCATGACCTGACCAGTGCGAGGGACCTGAACGACCTGCTCGCTTCGATCTTCGCGCCACACTCGGTGTTTCGCATCGACCATTACCTCGGCAAGGAAACCGTGCAGAACCTGCTGGCGCTCAGGTTCGCCAATACGCTCTTCGAGCCGATCTGGAACCGCAGGTACGTTGACCACGTCCAGATCACGATGGCCGAGGACATCGGGATTGGCGCGCGGGCCGGGTACTACGACGGAATCGGCGCGGCCAGGGACGTGATCCAGAATCACCTGCTCCAGCTGCTCGCGCTGACCGCGATGGAGGAGCCAGTATCGTTCGCCTCCGACGGGCTGCGCGCAGAGAAGCAGAAGGCGCTGTCGGCGGTGCAGATCCCCGACGACCCGCTGACGGGCACGGCGCGCGGCCAGTACACGGCTGGCTGGCAGGGCGGCATACCGGTGCCCGGTTTCCTGGCCGAGGACGGGATCGCGCCGGACTCGGTGACCGAAACCTACGCCGCGATCAGGCTCGGGGTGGACACCAGGCGGTGGGCCGGGGTGCCGTTCTACCTGCGAACCGGCAAGCGGCTGGCCACCAGGATGACGGAGATCGCGGTGATCTTCCAGCGCGCGCCACACCTGCCGTTCAACGCCACGGATGCGAAAGAACTCGGCCAGAACGCCTTGGTGATCAGGGTTCAGCCCGATGAAGGCATCACGATGCGCTTCGGCTCCAAGGTTCCTGGCTCGGCGATGGAGGTCAGGGACGTGAACATGGACTTCGCCTACGGCGAGTCGTTCACCGAATCGAGCCCGGAAGCCTATGAACGGCTGCTGCTCGACGTGCTCATCGGCGACCCCCCGCTGTTTCCCGGCCACGAAGAGGTCGAGCTGTCCTGGAAGATACTCGACCCCATCGAGGAGTTCTGGGCCGCCCACGGCCGCCCTGAGCCTTACCTCGCCGGCTCGGCAGGACCGGCCTCCGCCGATGCCATGATGGCGCTCGACGGCCGGGCATGGCGACGGCTCTAGCAGGCAGGTGAGCGATGAAGGTAGAGCTGATCGACACGTCCGCGAGCACCGTCAGGAACGAGCTGATGCGGATGAGCCAGCAGATGGGCGGCCTCACCAACGGGGTGGTGCTCAACCTGATCATCATGACCGACGAGGCTGACCAGTACGATGCCATGCGGGCGGCGACGCACGCGGGCAGGGAGCACCCGTGCCAGGTGATCGGAATCATCGCCAAGGACGGCCATCGCCCGCGGCGGCTCGATGCCGAGGTCACTGTCGGCGAGAACATGCCAGGCCAGATGGCTCTGCTGCGAATCCACGGTGAGCTCAACGAGCACGTAGATTCCGTGGTCACACCGCTGCTCGTGCCGGACACGCCGGTCGTGGTCTGGTGGCCAGGAAAGGCGCCCGACGCCCCGGCTGCCGACGCGCTCGGCATGCTCGGGCAGCGGCGGATCACTGACGCGGCGGCCACCGCGGCGCCGCACCACCGGCTGCTGCACCTGGCTGCTGCCTACCGGCCGGGCGACACCGACCTGGCCTGGGCCAGGACCACCAACTGGCGGTCGCTACTAGCGGCCACGCTGGACCGGCCTTATGCGGAGATGCTCGAAGCCACTGTGGGCGCGGAGGCCGACAACCCGAGCGCCGACCTGATCGTGGCGTGGCTGACCGGCAGGCTCGGCGTCCCCGTCCACAGGGAAATCTCGGACGGGCCCGGCGTCACTGAGGTCAGCTTCATGACCGCGAACGGCAAGATCGTGATCAGCCGCGCCGACGGAAGAAACGCGACACTGTCCAGGCCGGGCGAGCCTGACCGGTACGTCGCGCTGCATCGCAGGGACATCGCAGAGCTGCTGGCCGAGGAATTGCGCAGGCTCGATCCTGACGAGGTGTACGGCGAGACGCTCGCCGTGCTGGCGGCCGATGAGCAGGCAGCTGCCACCCACGCGCCGAACGCGGCGGATAAGGAGTAGGCCATCACTGTTCCGCAGATCGTGATCCATCATGACGGCGAGCTACTGGCCAAGGCGGTCGCCGCAAGGCTCGTGACGAAGCTCGTCGATGCAGTCGCTGCAAAGGGCCTGGCAGAGCTGGTGCTTACCGGCGGCGGAATCGGCACCAGAGTTCTCGCTGAGCTCGCCGCCGCCCCGGCCAGGGACGCGGTCGACTGGCGGCGGGTGGAGATCTGGTGGGGCGACGAGCGCTTCCTGCCGACCGGGGATCCGGAACGGAACGAGACAAGTGCCCGCAGTGCACTGCTCGACCACGTCGACGTAGTGTCCGAGCGCGTGCATCCAATGCCGGGACCGGACGGGCGGGACGGCCCGAACCCTGAGGCAGCCGCTGACCGGTATGCCGGTGAGCTGCAGTCGGCTGCGGAGCCGCAGGACCGAGCCGGGGTGCCGAGATTCGACATACTGATGCTCGGCATCGGTCCCGACGGCCATGTGGCCTCGCTCTTCCCAGGCCAGCCTGCCTTGTACGAAGACGAAAGGACCGTGGTTGCGGTTCGGGGCGCTCCCAAACCACCGCCGGTACGGCTCACGCTCACGCTCCCGGCGATCAGGGCGGCGTGCGAGGTCTGGCTAATCGCCTCAGGCGCCGAGAAGGCCGACGCGGTCCGGCTCGCCCTCTCCGGAGCGGGCCCGGTCCAGGTGCCCGCCGCCGGGGCCTGGGG
>DASWGE010000091.1:0-11434 GCA_036393895.1 Streptosporangiaceae bacterium
TTTCTCGGTCAGCTCGCGGAGCCGCTCCGCGGTCGGGTTGAACTCCACCAGCGCGGCCCTCACCTCATACACCACGACTGCTCCTCCTCGTTGGCGGAAGCGCGGAGCGCGTCCGCTTGCGGGGTAATGCCAGTACGGGCAACCCAAAGTACGCCCGGACTTGCGGGATCGATCTGGGGAGTGTACCCCGGGCCAGGCAGGCTCAAATATCCCCCTGCGCGCCGAATGTTTCCCATTGGTAACCACTTCTGGGCTGGGCGCGCATCACGGCACCCAACTTCGACAGCTGCGGTAGCTTCCCCGGGCTGGCGCCACTATGCCTGCTGAGCGCGGCAGGGCGTTAGAAAGCCGGCGCGGACCTCAGGCGGGGGCGGCGCGCCGTGGCAGCTGGCGCAGCTGGGCCTGGCCGCGGCATGGGAGCCGGCCGCGGCATAGGAGCCGGGCTGGCCGCGGCATAGGAGCCGGGCTGGGCCGCGGCATAGGAGCTGGGCTGGGCCGCGGCATAGGAGCTGGGCTGGCCACGGCATGGGAGCTGGCCGCGGCACCCAGTTTCTGGCAACTACTCGCAGCACCACAGATGATCACGCGGTCGTGGTTGCTAGAACAGCAACATCCGCGTGATCATCAAACGGCTACCCTCCATCGGCTGCCGGAGCGGAGTCGCGGCTCGACGATGGTCCCCTGGTCATCGAAAAGTCGGCAGCGAATCGTGGAATCGTGCTAAACCGGGCGGATCGCCTGCAGAGCCGAGCGGCCGAAGCGGCGCGGCGAAGTGGCGAGGGTGCCCATGCTCAGGATGAGCGCGGGCCTTCAGTCCTGATCTCCTCGACCCGCTGCAAGGCCTCGCGCAGATCACCGAGCCAGGCGTCTTCGTGCTCGCCGACCAGGCGGACGCACCAGGCCAGCGCATCGCTGCGGCTCCGCGCGACGCCTGCCTCGACGAGCGTGTCGAGCACGCGCCGCTCTTTCTGCCGGAGCCTGGTCATGACCGGTACCGAGAAGGTCGTGAACATCACGACGCGTTCCGCGGCACACACGCCCCAGGAGACCTTGCGGCCGTAAGTGTGCTCAGCCTCGCGCGCGATCTCGATCCGGTGCTGCCTCGTCTCCTCGCGGAAGCGGCGGCTGCGCCCTTCCCACGCGGCGGCCAGTTCGGCTTCCGACGCGCCCTCGGTGGTCTGCGGCACGGCGATCGGCACAATTACCGTGATCTCCTCACGGTCAAGCCTCACGTCGAGGGCGCCGTCGAGCCACTCTTCCGGCATCCTTCCGGTGAACCAGCCACGGACCCGCTCGACCGCTGACTCTTGCTGTTCCTGCTTCTCTGTACTCATGTAATTATAATTACACAATCCGTCTGGTTGTGCAATCCTCGATTAACGCAGCGTAGGGACGCCAGCTCAGGCCGGTGGGCGGGCGGCGGCGTGAGCGGGAAGCGGGCCTATGACGCCCTGGCCCGGCGGAGGGCCCCCTAGCGCCGCAGCGGCGAGGATTCATCGGCGCGCCGGCGCCCCGAAGCCGGTCAGCAGCCTGAACGCCGGTCAGCGCTGCCTCGACGCCGGTAAGCGCAGCCTGAACGGCCGGTAAGCGCTGGCTGAACGCCGGTCAGCGCTGGCTGAACGCCGGTCAGCCGGCCGGGTTTCCCGCGACCGCGGCGGCGATGCTCGGGTAGACCCGGACCGCTCCGGCGAACCCTGCGCCGAAGTCCGCTGCCACGATCTCCACATTCATGCCAGGCTCCGGGGCCTGCAGCATCTGGCCGTTGCCGATGTAGATAGCCACATGCGAGATGTAGCTCGGCGCCGTCGGATCGGTGTGATAGAAGAGCAGGTCGCCAGGGCGCAGGTCGCTGAGCCTGAGCAGCGGCCCGGTCCTGGCCTGATCGGCGGCCACGCGCGGCATGAGGACGCCAGCCTGGGCCATCGACCACTGCACCAGCCCGGAGCAGTCGAAGGTCCTCGGGCCGGCGCCGCCCCAGACATACGGCAGGCCGACCCGGCTCTCCGCCGCGGCCAGGAAGCTGGCAATCTGGACAGCTGACAGGCCCGGGCCCTGGCTGGCGGCTGCGCCGACCGCGCCGGCCGCCCCGCTGGTCACGGTCTGCGTTCCGATGATCACCTGAGTCACCAGGGGCGCCACGGCGGTTCCCGCCGGAGCCAGTTTCCTGATCCTGGCCATGAGGTTGTCGAGCCTGGCCTTGGGAGCGCTGATCACGACCGCGTTCCCGGCGGGCAACCCGAGCGTACGGGCCACCGCGTCGGATACGACCGCATCGACCCCGCCGATGCCCACCGTTCCGAACCCGGCGATCGGCAGCGTCAGCGTCCGCGAGCCGGTCACCTGCACCGGCTTGGCCTGCGTGAGCCGGTCCTGATGGCCCATCGTGTACGAGATAGCCATTCCGCCGGCCGTTACGTTCTGCCACAGAGCGGCCGAACGCGCGGTCGGGCGCGCGGCGAACGGACGGAACGTTGCCGGTTTCACGCCGAGGACATTGACGAAGACACCATTCACCCGGACCCGGCCCGCATCCACGGGAACTGCCGCCGCAACTCCGCCCAGACGGCGCAGCGCACGGACGAGGGCCGCGGGAAGCGACTGCCCGGCCACCACGAGCACGTCAGCCTGAAGCAGCCGCGACAGCGGACGCGCCCGGGATCTAGACACCGACGGCAGCAACTTGGCCGCTACCGCAGACGTGCTGGCCAGCGCTCCGGCCCTCAGGCGCCCGCGGGCATCCGCCCGGCCACCCGCTCCGGGGATCGCGCCCACCGTCGCGCTGAGGTCCGCCGCAGCGCCATTGGTAGCCCACTGCGATGAGCCGGCCGAATGCGCAGGACGGGCATCCGGCAAACCCAGCCTGGACCGGGCATGGCCGAGGACACCCGCCATAACCAGGCTCAGGACAAGAGCGAACGCGATTACCGGGAGTAGCCGACGCGCCAGGGAGGGCAAACCTCGGTCCTTCCGCTCGGAAGCATTCTCTCGCGCTACCGGAATTATGCCCGCCTCCGACGGCCTACGAAAGCCCGGCCCAGCCGAACGCGGCATTCCGTGCCAATCAAGCTATGTGCACAACGTAACCAGCAGGTGTCTCAGCGATGACAAGGCGGAAACCGTCGCTGCTACCGGCCGAGCGCTGCGAGCAGTTCGTCCGCGCTAGTGACCGGCAGTCGGCAGCTGAAATTGCGGCAGACATAGGCGGCAGGCTGATCCTGGACGAGCCCGCGTCCTGCCAGCAGCGGGATGCCTCCGCTGCCGTCGGCGCGATTGGGGTCGCCCGCGCCAGTGCCGTCGCCGATGGCGATCACGGCTCCCGGAGTCGCGCCGAGCATTGCCGCCCTCTGCAGTGCCCTCGTCCGGTCATCCCCGCGCGGGCCGACCACCGCGATCTCGTCGGGGCCGGCCAGAAAGGCCTCGGCGACGGCCAGGCCCCAGCCTGCCCCTTGCGGGAACCTGGCTGCGACGTCCCTCAGCGTGCCGAGCGCGCCCACCGCAGCCTCGCGGTGCCGGGCGGACCCCGTCAGGGCCGCATAGCTCAATAGTGCACCGGCGATCGCGTAGGTCCCGGAGGGCGTGGGCCCGTCGGCGGGGTCGGCCGGCCGGTAGATCAGCCGCTCGCTGTCGTCGGCGGTGTCGTAGAACCCCCCGCCGGCGTCGCGGAAGCGCTCGAGGGCGGTCTCAAGCAGATCCCCGGCTAGGGCAGGCCACCGCTGCTGCCCGGTCACCCCGGACAGTGCCAGGAACCCGGCCGCAACGTTCGCGTAGTCCTCCAGCACGCCGGCGCTCCGCCCCGCGATTCCGTTCATCGAGGTCCTGGCCAGCCGCCCGGCATCGATGTGCACGCTGGCAAGCAACTCAGCGGCGCCGACCGCCGCCTCGACGTAGTCAGGCCGGTCAAAGAGCAGCCCCGCCTCGGCGAGCGCGGCGATTGCCAGCCCGTTCCAGGCAGCGACGACCTTGTCGTCCCTGGCAGGCCATACCCTCACGGCGCGGGCAGCCAGCAGCGCCGACCTGACCCGCTCGTAGCGACCGGGATCGGCGGGATCGGCGGGCAGCTGCAACACCGATCGACCGCGCTCGAACGTACCTGCCTCCGTTACAGCGAATAGCTGCGCCGCATAGTTGCCGTCATCGGGACCGAGAACTTCGGCAAGCTCAGCCGGCGTCCAGACGTAGAACGCCCCTTCCTCGCCGTCGCTGTCGGCGTCCAGAGCGCTCGCGAAACCGCCCTCGGCCGTTCTGAGGTCGGCGATCATCCAGTCGCAGGTCTGCTCGGTGATCCGGCGCGCCAGTTCCCCGCCCGACCGCCGCCACCAGTGCGCATAGACCCTGGCGAGCTGCGCGTTGTCGTAGAGCATCTTCTCGAAATGGGGCACAACCCACGCCGCGTCGACGCTGTACCTGGCGAAGCCGCCGCCCAGCTGGTCGTAGATGCCGCCCCTGGCCATCGCCTCCGCCGTTCCTGCGGCCATCGCGAGCGCCTGGTCCGCCAGCGGCTGTTCGCGCGCCCCAGGTGCAGGCGCCACTGCCGCTGATTCCGCAGCGGCCGGCGCCCGCTCGGATGCTCTGAGCAGAAACTCCAGCACCGTTGACGGCGGGAACTTGGGCGCGCCGCCGAACCCCCCGCGCTGCACGTCATATCGCTTGGCCAGCAGCGTGACTGCGGCGTCATCGATCTCACGATCCACCGCACCGGCCCCGCTGCCGCCGCCTGCCAGCTGGCCAGAGAGCAAGCCGGCGTTCTCGGCTAGCTGCCCGGCGACATTGCCTGCCTGACCGACGACGGCGTCCCGGTCCTCCCGCCATGCCCGCGCGACGGCCATGATGAGCTGCTTGAAGTGCTCGCGCGGGTAGTAGGTGCCGGAGTAGAACGGCTCCCGGTCCGGGGTCATGAACACGGTCATCGGCCAGCCGCCCTGCCCGGTCATCGCCTGCGTCGCGGTCATGTACACCGCGTCGACGTCCGGGCGTTCCTCCCGGTCGACCTTGACCGGCACCACGAGGTCGTTGACCAGCTGGGCAGTCGCCGGATCCTCGAACGACTCGTGCGCCATAACGTGACACCAGTGGCAGGCTGAGTAGCCGACCGAGAGCAACACGGGCACATCTCTCCGGCGCGCCTCGGCGAATGCCTCCTCGCCCCACTGCCACCAGTCCACCGGGTTGTCGGCGTGCTGCAGCAGATAGGGGCTTGTCGCGTCCCGGAGCCGGTCAGCCATGTTCCTATCCTCCCGCAGGCCGCCTACCTATCCGCCCGCGGGCGGCTCTATCCTCCCGCCGACCGCGGGGCGCGCCTTCGTCGGCCAGAGCTTGCCGTGCTGGCTGCTACCGTGCGAGTTGTGAACCTCCCCGAGCGCGCGTCCGGCGGCAGGCCGCAAGGCACCCGGATTCGCGGCACCCGGCAGGCCGAGGCGGTCGCGGCCGTCCTTGACCGGCTGCCCGGGTTCTGCAGCGCCCAGCAGATCCACGCTGAGTTGCGGGAGCGCGGGGAGGCGGTCGGCCTGACCACCGTCTACCGGCACCTCCAGGCGCTCAGCGAGACGGGCCGGGTGGACGCGATCAGGGACTCAAGCGGTGAGATCCTGTACCGGCGCTGCCGGACCGACACCCATCATCACCACCTCACCTGCCGGAACTGCGGGCGCAGCGTCGAGGTGGAAGGCAAGGCCGTCGAGCGCTGGGCCGACGAGGTCGCGCGCCAGGCCGGATTCTCCGAGGTCGGGCACACGGTAGAGCTCTTCGGCCTGTGCCCGGATTGCGGGCAGCCGCCAACGCCCTGAACCGTTAGCTAGTGCCCGAGCACCGGGTGCGGGACGTAAAGGTCTTCCAGCGACTCGATCTCCTCTGGCGTGAGCTCGAGCTGCTCAGCGGCCAGCGCGTCATGGAGATGCTCGAGTTTCGTGGCGCCGATGATCGGCGCTGACACTCCGGGGCGCTGCAGCAGCCAGGCGAGCGCGACCTGCGCGGGCGGCACGCCGCGGCCCGCTGCCACCTGTGCCACCCGGTCGACTATGTCGAAGTCCGACGGCATCCCGTACAGCGAGTCGCTGAAGGGATCGGAGCCCGCCCTGGTGGTGTGCCGTTCGCCGGTTCTGGCGCGGTTCCCGGCAAGCACGCCCCTGGCAAGCGGGCTCCACGGGATCACCCCGACACCCTGGTCGATGCACTGGGGGATCATTTCCCGCTCTTCCTCACGGTAGAGCAGGTTGTAATGGTTCTGCATCGAGCTGAACCTGGTCCAGCCGTGTGCGTCGGCGCAGTACTGAGCCTTGGCGAACTGCCAGGCATACATGGAGCTCGCGCCGATATACCTGGCCTTTCCGGCCCGGACCACGTCCTCGAGTGCCTGCATGGTCTCCTCGATCGGCGTGGACCTGTCCCAGCGGTGGATCTGGTACAGGTCCACGTAGTCCATGTTCAGGCGGCGGAGGGAGGCGTCGATCGCCGTCATGATGTGCTTGCGGGACAGGCCGCGGTCATTCTCGCCAGACCCCATCGCGCCATACACCTTGGTTGCGACGACAACCTGGTCACGGCTGAAGAGCTTGCCGAGCAGGCGGCCGGTCGCGACCTCGCTCGCTCCGTCGGAATAGACGTCTGCGGTATCGAAGAACGTGATGCCGCCGTCGGCCGCGGCCTTGACGATTGGCTCCGCGGCGTTCTCGTCAAGTGCCCACGCCCGGTCGCTGTCGTTGCCGTAGCTCATCATCCCGAGGCAAACCCGCGAGATCCACAGGCCGGTCTTGCCCAGGTTCACATACCTCACTCGTCACCTCCGGGGCGGCGTCAGCACCAGCACCGGACGTTACCCCACAGCCCGGCCGGGCGGGACGCCCGGGCAGCGCCCGCTAGCTACAGCGGCAGGCCTGGCTCTGGCTTTGCGGGGTGCCATTGGAGCTGTAGAAGGCGCTGTTGCGGCAGGAGACGCTGGCCGTAATGCCGCCGTAATTGCCGGCCAGTGCGGCTATCGACGCGCGCGTCGTTGGCTTCGGCGGCGCGAGCTTTCTGAAGCTCGAACCCAGGATCACATCGACTGTCCCCTCGGGCAGGCCAGGTACCAGCTTCAGCTTGACCGATGAAAACTGTCCGCGCAGCGTCCTGGCGGCCGAAAGGTCGGCGCGGCTACCGTACTCGATGACCGACTTTCGGTAGCCGGTAGACGGCGCGTAACCGGTACTCAGGACGCTGAAACCGCGGCTGGTCAGCCCGGCAGCAGCCGCGCTGGAAAGATCTGCCCCGCTCGCCCCGTTCAGCACCGTGACCTTGACCTGTTCGGGATTGAGAGTCAGCAACTGGCCAGCCGGTCCCGCGTCGATCGGCCCGTTCTTCTGGCCCTTTACCGTTTCGGCCCTGAAATGGTGCCTGCTCTTCCCGATTGGGGGGATCGCCGTGTCGTGCGCAATGGCCCAGAAGACCGCGTCGGCCTCCGGCTGGGCGAACTCAACCTCGTTCGGGTTGTACGGGTAGGACACCCACGGGGCCGTGATGAACTGCACGTTTCTCGCCGATATGCCGCGCAGGCTGGTGGCGATGTGCAGTAGCTCGGTATCGCTCGCGTCTGTTGTCATCGCGTCAGCGACGTCACCAATGACCGTGACGAGCCTGGTCGGGCTGCGGAGCATGCCGCTGTGCAGGACCCCTTTGACGACCTGGGCCATCAGGTACTGGTCGCGCGATATCCGGGCGATGTCCGACCCATCGGCCACGTTGTAGCGCGTCCGCCAGAACTCGAGGGCGACCCTGCCGTTGATGTGATGCCTGCCGGCTTTCAGGTCGAGGCCAGAGCCCTCGCTAGCGGTGATCACGTTGTGGATAGCGAACGGCAGGCAGACATTAACGCCACCGATGTCGTTAATCACTCGTTCGAAGCCGCTGAAATTGAGCTCGATGACATTGCTTATATAAATGCCGGACTGCTGTTCCACGGTCTCGCGCACGCACTCAGGGCCGCCCGCCGCGAGCGTGGCATTAATCCGCTCGACCGCGTACGGGTCGGCCGGCTGGCCAGGCAACCCGTTCCATGGCGAGCACGCATACAGCGGGACGACCGTGTCGCGCGGGATACTGACGACGGTGACGCCGCCCCTGCCTGGCGAGATATGGGCGACCATGATCGTGTCCGAGCAAGCGCAGCCGTTCGGGCCGCCGATCGCCCCGTTGCGCCCGGTCCTGGTGTCGGAACCGAGCAGCAAGATGTTCAGCGCGTTGTTGTATCTCGGCGGCCGCTGCCGCGTGTCGATTTTCGAGACGTGCGTGATCCCGGAGAGCTCCAACCGGATCGCCGCGTAACCGCCGGCCACGACGACAACCAGGATGGCGACCATGGTCACGGAGGTCCAGGCGAGAATTCTCGCCCGCTGCGACCGCATCCGCATCATGAGCCCTCCGGAGCCGTGGCGTCCGATCACCAGATCATCCGCCAAACGGCAGGCTAGCCGATGCACTTCTGATTCCCGGCATCAGTCCCAAAAGCCGATGCAGCAAGCCACTTGTCGTTTTAACCGGATGAACGGATTAGCACTTCCCCAGGTTCCCTTCGGCATTCCAAACTAACCTCCCCACTCTGTCCGGCCCACTCTGTCCGGCTTCCGGTCATCACGCCTCAACCCTGCCAACGACGTCGCGCGGACGGGGGGCGACGGCGGGCGACGGCGGACGCCCGGGCGCTAAGGAGTTGACGGGCGGGGCCTCGTCCACGCAAAATGGTCTAAACATCAGTCCACTAGACCATGGGTGCCTGGATGACCCGGAGCGAGTCAGCCCGATGGGCGGCCGTCGACTCGGCGGTCGAGGCGGAAGCCGCGGCGGCTTTCGCCTTCCTCGGGCGCCTCGTCGCGGCCCCGAGCACCGTCGGAGCGGAGCGCGGCGCACAGGAGCTCGTTGCCGCTGAGCTCGCCGGGCTGGGTTTCGAGGTATCCGAGTTCGAGGTTCCGGCCCAGACGGCGGCGGCACCTCCCGGCGGTGTCGCGCAGCGTTCCTACCGGGGCCGGCCAAATGTGCTCGGGCAGCTCAACCAGGGCCGGTCACCATCACTCCTGCTGAACGGCCACGTCGACGTCGTCCCCGCCGACGCGGCCCTGTGGTCGTCAGAGCCGTTCGAGCCCGCGGCATCGGACGGCTGGCTGACCGGGCGCGGGGCAGGCGACATGAAGGGCGGCTTCGCGCTCGGCTTGCTAGCCGTGGCGGCGCTGCGCCGTGCCATGCCCGGCGCGCTCTCGGGCGAGCTCAGCTTCCTGTCCGTGATCGAGGAGGAGTGCACGGGCAACGGCACGCTCGCCGCGTGCAACGCTGGCGTGCTCGGTGACGCCGTGATCGTGCTGGAGCCTACCGATCTGGACCTGCTGCTTGGCGGCATCGGCGTGCTGTGGATCCAGATCGAGGTAACCGGCGTCCCGGCCCATGCGGAGGCCGCCGACCGGGCGCAGAACCCGGTGCACAGCATTCCGGCGATCCTCCGCGCGCTCGCCAGCTTCGAGGACCAGATCAACATGACCGATGGCGAACCGGCGTTCGCCGCGATAGCCCGCCCTTACAACGTCAATGTCGGAACCGTTGCCGCCGGAGACTGGGCGTCGAGCGTGCCGGGCCGGGCCACGCTGGGTGTCAGGGTCGGGTTCCCCCGTGCCTGGAGCCCGGACGAGGCTTTCAAGCGGGTCTGCGCCGCAGTGCTGGAGGCCAGCGCAGAGGATCCCTGGCTGGCCAGCCGGCCGCCGGTGATCAGGCCGACCGGCTTCCGCGCCGAAGGCCACCTGCTGCCCGTCGATCACTGGCTGGCAGAGTCGATGGCGCGGGCGCACCTGTCCGCGACGGGAGCGGCAGCGCAGCGCGCGCCGATCGGCGCCACGACTGACGCCAGGTACTACTTGAATCAATTCGGCGTGCCCGCGCTCGCCTATGGCCCGCGGGCTCGCAATATCCACGGCACCGACGAGGCCGTCGAACTGGCCAGCATCGTCACCGGGGCCAAGACGCTGGCCAGGTTCATGGCCGCGTTCTACGCCGGCGAGGTGATCCCGGCATGACCGAGTACCTGGCCCCGATCCCGATGCAGACCGCCGGTGAGCGCATTGCCGAACGGATCGTGACGGCGATCGCCCTCGGGGAATTCGTGCCCGATCAGCGACTGCCGACCGAACGCGAGCTCGCTGCCATGCTCGAGGTCAGCAGGACGACGGTGCGCGAGGCGCTGCAGCGCCTTCAGGCGGCCGGCTACGTGAGGACCAGACGCGGCCGGGCAGGCGGCACATTCGTCGCCACGAGCCGCGGCCCAGAGGCCGACGATATGATCCGCCGGACGCTCGTGCCTGCCTGGCAGGGCCTGACAGCGATCTTGGACTTCCGCAGCTTGATCGAGCAGACGATCGCCCGCACCGCTGCCCAGCGCCGCGACCAAGCGGACATTGCCGCGATCCGGAAGGCTGTCGGTGACTACGCGCGGGCCAGGGACCGCGATTCCTCACACCTCGCCGACCACGCGCTGCATCTGGCGGTCGCCAGGGCAACGCACAACGAAAGGCTGGTCGAGCTCAGCGCCAGCATCAGGCGCGAGGTCAGCCTCGGGTTCGATGCCGAGCCCTACTCGCCGCAGGTCAGGCAGCGGGCCACCGAGCAGCATCCGAGGTTGGCCGACGCCGTCATCGACGGCGACGCCGAGCACGCCGCCGTCATGGCGGCCGAGCACTTCTCCCTGACCGAGGACATGCTCAGGGAACTTCACGCCCGCATCCGCGTTCGAACCGGAGGCTGATTGTCATGCCGTTTGCCGAGGTCAACGACATTGATCTGCACTACAAGCTGGATGGCGAAGGCGACGAGACGATTGTCCTGATCAATGGCCTCGCCGACGACCTCGAGTCGTGGTTCGCCCAGATGGACGACTTCCTCTCGGCCGGCTACCGGGTGCTTCGCATCGATAACAGGGGCATCGGTGCGAGCTCCAAGCCGGCCGGGCCGTACTCAAGCCGGTTGCTGGCCGACGACGCCAAGGCGCTCGTCGACCTGCTCGGCGTGACCGATTTCCACCTGATGGGCGTGTCGATGGGCGGGATGATCGCCCAGGAATATGCGCTCGCCTACTCGGGCGACCTGCGTTCTGTCACGTTCGGCTGCACGTACGCCGCGCCGGGACCATTCTGCTCGCGGATGTTCGCGATGTGGGGGGACATGGCGCCCGTGCTCGGCGTGCCGTTCGTGATGCGGGACGTCACGCTCTGGGCGTTCACCCTGCCCTTCTTCACCAAGCGCAGCGCCGACCTCGAGGAATTCGAGACCGCGATGCGATATATGGACCAGCCCGTTCACGCCTACCTAGCACAACTAGCGGTGATCCAGAATCACGACACCACAGACCGGCTGAACCAGATCACCACCGTGCCCTCGCTGGTGCTCGCCGGTGAGGAGGACATCCTCATCCCCGTCGCGCTGTCGCGGC
>DASWGE010000092.1:0-3647 GCA_036393895.1 Streptosporangiaceae bacterium
GCCCGGTGATGTGGTCGCCAACCCGGATCGCGTTGGCCATCACCGTAAGGGCCGGGTTGACCGCGCCGATGCTCGGGAAGATGCTCGCGTCGGCGAGGTAGAGGTCGCGCGGCAGGAAGTCGCCGCGCTCCAGGAGCAGGAGCTTCTTTCCTGAAGGGGCGAGTGAGTGGGCGAGCGTTCCGCCCCCGGCGCCGCTGCCCACGATGATGACATCGTACCGATCCGACACGTCCTAAACATGCTCGGAGTCCCGGGAATTACACATCCCCCCGCGCGGGTGGTGCCACAGAGCTGACCGTCCCGGAACGGTAGGCTCCTGGTAGTTCGCGCTGACCCAATCAGCCATTTCTCTGTGCGTCGCGATGATCGGCCTGGACCTACGAGGGGTTTAGGCGCAGGCTCAGCGACAAGGACTTGCCGGTGCGGCGGACAGCGCACTGAAGGGGCGATGACCATGACGACAGATGAGGCGCGGGCGGACTCGCTCGTCATTTTCGGCCCTACCGGCGACCTCGCGAAGCTCGAGACGTTCCCTGCTTTGGTCGGCCTCGTCGAGCGCGGGGTGCTCGACATGCCGGTCATCGGCATCGCCAAGAGCGGCTGGGGACTTGACCAGTTCCGGGGCTACGCCGCGGACTCGCTGCGCCGTCACGGGATTGACCCCAAGTCACCAGCAGCGACCAGGATGCTCGGCCTGCTCGATTACATCGACGGCGACCTGACGGCCACCGACACTTACGAGCAGATGGCCGCCAAGGTCGGGCCCGGAAAGCAGGTGCTGTACTACCTGGAGGTGCCGCCTGCGCTGTTCGGCCGGATCGCCGATGGCGTCGCGGCCGCCGGGCGTGCCGCCGGCTCCCGCATCATGGTGGAGAAGCCATTCGGTCAAGACCTGGCCAGTGCGCAGGCGCTGAACGCGACCTTGCACCAGAACTTCGCCGAGGACGACATTTACCGGGTCGACCACTGGCTGGGCCTGGATCCGGTCGAGAACATGCTCTTCGTCAGGTTTGCCAACTCGATCATCGAGCCGCTGCTGAACCGGACGCACGTTCAGAGCATCCAGATCACTATGGCCGAAGACTTCGACGTCTCCGATCGCGGCGCGTTCTACGACAGGACCGGTGCGATCAGGGATGTCCTTCAGAATCACCTGCTCCAGGTGCTCGCGTCTGTGCTGGCTGAGCCGCCGGACGGCCGCGGCCTCGACCCGTGGCGGACGGCGAAGGCTACGGTCATCGCGGCGCTGTCACCGCTGACGCCGCAGACCACGGTCCGCGGCCAGTACGAGGGCTACCGCGACGTGCAGGGCGTTGACCCGAACTCGACGACCGAGACGTACGTAGCCGTGAGGCTCGGGCTCGACTCCTGGCGCTGGGGCGGCGTTCCGATCTTGATCAGGGCGGGCAAGTGCCTGCCAGTCAAGGCGACGGAGGTCTACCTGAGGTTCCGGCCGCCCGTGTGCGATGTGTTCGGCCTCGGATCGGCCGAGGGCTCGGTCAGCGCCCTGCACTTCCGCGTCAACCCGGCCGCGAGGGTCGGCATCACCCTGACCGGCAAGAAACCGGGACCGGGCTGGCAGCCGCAGACCGAGACGCTGACTTTCGCCGAGCAGCCGGCGGCCGAGATGCGGCCGTATGACCGGCTGATCGGCGCGGCCCTGGCTGGCGAGCGCGACCTGTTCGCCCGGCAGGACACAGTAGAGGCAGCATGGCAGGTCGTCGATCCCGTGATGGGCGATGTGGTGCCCGCGCACCAGTACGCCAAGGGCAGTTGGGGCCCGAAGGAGGCCGACGCTTTGCTGCCCGATGGGGAAACCTGGTACAACCCGGCCGGCTAGCCACTGTCAGGCACGATCAAGGGACGACCGCTGCGCGCGCGACCCAACAGGACCGACCCGCGCGGAGGCCCGGTTGTGGTACCCCAGGACACATGAAGCGACTGATGGAGGTCAGCACCGGGGTTTACGTTGCTACCGGTGATCTTTATGTCACGAACAGCACCGTCGCTGCCGATGGTCACGGCGGTTGCTTGGTGATCGATCCGGCGGTCACGGTCGCCGAGCTGGCCGGTCTCGCGGCTGATCTGCGCATTCTGCAGCTCCACCCGCGCGCGGGCTTCGCGACTCACCCGCACTGGGATCACGTGCTATGGAGCGCCGAGCTTGGGGAAGTGCCGAGATTCGCCTCGCCGCTGACCGTTGCCGCCGCGGTACGCGAGCGAGCTCGCCTGATCGAGGGAGTACAGCGGTCCGCGCCCGGCCATGACCTGGACCTCTTCGGCCGGCTCAACCCGCTGGATCGGCCCGATGCGATCGCGTGGGACGGGCCACGGGCGCTCGTCGTCACGCATCAGGCTCATGCGCCTGGGCACAGCGCGGTGTTCTTCCCCGGCAGCGGGACGTTGGTTGCGGGCGACATGTGCTCCGACATCGAGATCCCGCTTCTCGATCTCGACCAGGCCGACCCGATCGGCGACTACTTGGCAGGCCTGGACCGGCTCTCCGAGTTTCCGGTCGAGCGGGTAATCCCTGGGCATGGGGCCGTCGGCGATGGCGCCGAGTTCCGCCGCCGAATTGAGCTGGATCGCGCCTACCTAGATGACCTGCGGCGCGGGCAAGACTTGCGGGATCCGCGGCCGATCGCCGAGTGGCTGATCACCGAGCACGAGAAGCAGGCGGCCTTCCTCGCCACGAGCTCAGCCGGGTACTCCTGAGTCTTGTCAGGATTGACCTGACGGCGTAAGGTGAAGCCTGACAAGTAGTCAGGATTTACCTGACAGCTGTGCGCCTGAAGGAGCTGCCATGACGGGGGCCAAGGAGACGCCGACCGAGGACGTGACGGCCGGCATCGCTTGCTCTTTCTGCCTGAAGCCGACCACCGAGGTCACCACGATGGTTGGCGGTCCTGGCGTATTTATCTGCAACGAGTGCGTGGCCCTCTGCGTGGAGCTGATCGAGACGAAACCTGCCGTCATTCCGAAGCTCCCAAGCTGGAAGGAGCGGGTGTCGGACCACGACCTGCTCGCGACGCTCCCGAAGATCGCGGCCGCCGGCACCCAGGTGGACCGGCAGCTGGCCGAGTGGGTGGCGGTGGCGCGTGCTCGCAGCATCACATGGACCAGGATCGGAGCCGCGCTCGGCATGACCCGCCAGTCCGCGTGGGAGCGTTTCTCGGGCGAGGAGTAGTCGCGGTCAGCCTGATCTTCCGCCGCCGGGCGGAATATGCGGTGGACAGAAGCCGGCTCGCCTCAGCAGAGTCGACCTCATGAGTATTCGCATCCAGTGCCTGTGCATCGACGCGACTGACCCGGCCGGGCTCGCGTCCTTCTGGGAAGCTGCCCTCGGCTGGCGACGGACATACGACAAGGACGAGCAGGTCGTACTCGAGCCGCCGGAGGGCAGCCTGGAGGAAGGGATAGTTCCTGACCTGCTGTTTCTCCGAGCGCCTGAGGACAAAGCTGGCAAGAACCGCCTCCACGTTGACCTGCGGCCGGACGACCAAGCGGCCGAGGTCACACGCCTGGAAGGGCTTGGGGCGCGGCGTATCGAGGTCGGCCAAGGGCCGGACGCCAACTGGGTCGTCATGGCCGATCCGGCTGGCAACGAGTTCTGCGTGCTGCGGCCGCTGACGGCAGCCGAACTGGCC
>DASWGE010000093.1:0-8482 GCA_036393895.1 Streptosporangiaceae bacterium
AGCCGCCGGCGGGCCCGATGCATGGTCAGGCGGCCAGCCCCTGGCCCGCTATCCGGTCACCGACTTCGCCGGCTATGCGCGGGCACTCGGGCGCCGGGAAGCCATCCTGCTTGATGTCCGCAGGCGGTCGGAGTGGGAGGAAACCAGGATCGCCGGAGCCGTGCACATCCCGCTGCACGAGCTGCCCGGCCGGGTCGCCGAGATCGCTGAAGGCGAGATCTGGGTTCACTGCCAGGCCGGCTACCGGGCATCGGTGGCGGCCGGCCTGCTCGATGCGGCTGGGCGCGACGTCGTGCTCATCGACGACGACTTCAGCTCGGCACAGCAGGCTGGCCTGGCTAGCCCCGGCGCTGTGGCGGCCTACTAGCGTGAACGCTCACGCCCGTGGGCAAAAGGGGAATCTTCGGCAGGTCCGGCGCCTTTCCTTCGTAGGTACCACGACTCAGGGGAGCTGAGATGCCTGTCCGCCGCCTGAACCACGCTGTCCTCTACGTCCGCGATCTGGGCGCCTCGGTGGAGTTCTACCACGACGCGTTCGGCTTCGAAGTGCGCACCGAGGTACCGGGCAGAGCCGCGTTCATGCGGGCCCCGGGGAGCGCCAACGATCACGATCTTGGTCTGTTCGCTGTTCCGGACGGCGTGCCGCCTTCGGGGCGTTACCTCGGGCTGTATCACCTGGCCTGGGAGGTGGGCACGCTGGCCGAGCTCGCCGAAATCCGCACCAAGCTGGCAGCGCGCGGCGCGCTGGTTGGCGCGAGCGACCACCGTGTCTCCAAGTCGCTGTACGCGAAGGACCCGAGCGGCATCGAGTTTGAGGTCATGTGGCGCGTCCCGGCCGACGCCTGGGAGCAGGAGATGGCTCAGGGGGACATGATCGCCCCGCTCGACCTGGACGCCGAAATCGCGCGGTGGGGCGGCCAGGTGACCGGAGCCGCGGCCGGCTCGGTCACCTGAGCCTGGCGGACTAAGCCCGGCGACCGCGAGCCAGGCGGACCTCAGCCCGGCGAGTGCGTCCCGGCCGCACGCAGCCGGGCAGCCGCGTCTGGCGGATCGACCGGGTCGAAAAACACGCCAGCGCCGAATTCTGCCGCCGCAAGATGGCGGATGGTGCCGCGGCCCCGCAGCACGGGGGCCAGGTGCAGGTGCAGATGGGCGCCGGGCCAGTCCCTGCCGTCGGTCGGCCGCTGGTGGATCCACAACATATATGGGTCGGATTGCCCGAGCACGAGTTCCAGCCTCGTCAAGCACTCGACGAGGATCGCGCTGAGTTCAGCGCGCAGCGACTGCCCGGCTTCCGGGAGATCGGCGACATGGTGATGGGGCGAGAGCACCATCTCATACGGCCATGACGGCGCCCAGGGCACGCGGGCGAGCCAGGCCCCGTGCCCGGTGACCGTCAGCGCGGCATCGGGCATGCCGCACAGCTCGCAGTCGGCGCGCCCGAGCTCGGCCTGCGGGACGGGGGGAACGACGCTGAAGGCGAGGATCTGGCTGTGCGGATGGTCGATGGTCGCGCCGATCGCCCGCCCGTTGTTCTCGAAGACGAAGACGTATCCGACGTCCTCCCTGGCGCCCAGGCCGGCGGTGCGCTCGGACCACAGCTCGATGACCCGGGCAGTGCCCTCGCTGCCGAGAGCTGGAAACGAGGCGTTGTGGTGCGGGCTGTGCAGGACGACTTCGTGCCGCCCGGCAGGCAGCGCGGGCCAGCGGTTGGTTATGCACCTCACGTCATAGTGATCAGGAGCTTCCAGCCCGCCCGGGCAGAAAGGGCAGCTGTCGGCTGGCAGGTTCGGCCGGTCCTGCCGCCATGGGGTGATGGCTACGCACCCGCCGGTCAGCGGGTCGATCCGGAACTGCGGCTCGCTCATAGGGCGCACGCGCGCGCGGGCTACGCGGCCTGGCCTGTCCTGACCTCGATGCTGCCCTTATACGCCACGCCCTTGACGCGCACGACAGGGGCATCAGGATCAATCCCGGCGGACAGCGTTTCGCCGGCGGCTGAGACACCAGTACCGCCGAGCTCCATCCTGACTCCTGGCGGCAGCACGATCTCGGTGCGCGACTTGTAGGAGACGGCGGCAATGGTCGTCACGGCCGAGCTGAGCTCAGCTGCCCGGAGGTCGAGCAGCCCGCTGCCCTTGTAAACGACGGAGAAGAACCTCGGCGGCACCGTCCAGCGGCCGGCCCGGCTGATCGAGCTTTTCAGCGCCACGGCGAACCGGCCTGGCTTGCCACCCTGCGCAGTGGTGACTACTAGCGCCGGAGCCGCGGCCGGCAGGTCGGCCGTGAGCCCGTCAAGCTCGGCCGTCGTCCTGGCGGTTAGGGCCTGCCGGATCCGCTGGTCGAACTCGTCGTCGGTCAGGCGGTGCTCGGCGAAGGCTGCCTGGAGGCGCCTGGTCGCGGTGTCACGCTCTATGTTCGAAGCCAGGATCGGGGCAGGAAGAAGCTGTGGCTCGCTCTTGTCGGTCGGGATCATGTTGGAACCTCCTCGATGCGATATATCTTAACCGCGGTGGAAGGCGCAAGGAAACAGTGTTCGGCAGGAATACGGCGTTCGGCGCCAGGCCCACTGGCCGGGGCGTCAGGCATTCGCAGCGTCGCGAGGTGCGGTGGCGTCGCGGGTCAGCTCGGTATACAGCGCGGCGGTCTGCGCTGCGATGCTGGCCCAGCTGAACTCGGCGGCTACGTGCTGGCGGCCAAGCTGGCCCATCGCGGCGGCCCTGGCCGGATCGCTGACCAGCGAGGAGATCGCCTCGGCAAGCAGGAGGTGATCACCAGGCGGCACCAGCAGGCCGGTCTGCGCGTCCATAACGACCTCGGGGATGCCGCCGACATCCGATCCGACCACGGCCGTCCCGCACGCCATCGCCTCCAGGTTGACGATTCCGAGCGGCTCGTACAGCGACGGGCACGCGAACACCGTGGCGTGGCTCAGGATCTGGATCACCTCGGATTTGGGGAGCATCGAGTTCAACCAGATGACGCCCGACCGGTGCGCACGCAGGTGCCCGACCAGGCCGGTGACCTCGGCGGCCAGTTCCTCGGTATCGGCCTGGCCGGCGCACAGCACAAGCTGGACGTCAGGGTCGAGCAGTTCGGCCGCGCGCAGCAGCACGGGCAGGCCCTTCTGCCTGGTCACCCGCCCGACGTAGACCACCATCGGCCGATTCGGGTCGATGCCGTACCGCTCGAGCACCTCGGTGCCGTCGTCCGGGGCGTACTCGTCGGTGTCGATGCCATTGCGGATCACGTGCACCCGGTCGGCCTGCAGCGACGGATAGGTCGCGAGCACGTCGGATCGCATTCCGCCGGACACTGCGATAATCGCCGCCGCCGACTCGACAGCGACGCGCTCGCACCACGACGAGACCGCGTATCCGCCGCCCAGCTGCTCAGACTTCCATGGCCGCAACGGCTCGAGCGAGTGCACCGTCATCACGTGCGGGATCCCGTATAGGGTGCCCGCCAGGTGCCCGGCCAGGTTCGTGTACCAGGTGTGCGAGTGCACCACATCGACCGAGGCGACCGCGGCCGCCATCGACAGGTCGGTCGAGACGATCTGCAGCGCGGCGTTGGCGTCGCCGAGGAGGTCCCACGGGCGGTGCGCGACCGCGTCTGGCCGGTCGGCCCCCTGGCAGTGCACGGCCAGGTTGACCAGGTCGTGCAGCTCCCTGGCCAGGTACTCCACGTGCACGCCGGCGCCGCCGTAGACCTCCGGCGGGTACTCCCTGGTCAGCAGTGCGACGTTGACCTTGGTGAAGGGCGTGGTCACGGGGTGACCTCCTGGCCCTTGCCGACCACCGTGATGCCGCCAGCGGAGACCACGAAGCCGCGGGCCCGGTCATGTTCCTTGTCCACTCCCACCACGGCGTGGTCGGGGACCACCACGTTCTTGTCCAGGATCGCGTTCTCGACGACGGCATGCCTGCCGATCCTGGTGTTATGCATGATGACCGATCGCTCGACCCTGGACCAGGAGTTGATCCGCACGCCTGGCGACAGGACTGAGCTTCGCACCAAGCCGCCTGAGACGACCACACCGTTGCTGACAACGCTGTTGATCGCGCGCCCGATGCGGTCGCCGGTGTCATGCACGAACTTGGCCGGCGGCTGCGACGGCACGTGGGTCAGAATCGGCCATTGGTCGTTGTACAGGTTGAAGATCGGGTGGAGGGCGCACAGGTCAAGGTGGGCGTCGAAGTACGAGTCCAGCGTCCCGACGTCGCGCCAGTAGCCGCAGTCGCGCGGCTCCGCCCCGGGTACCTCGTTGTCCATAAAGTTGTATGCCTGCGCGCAGCCCTGCTTGACCAGCATGGGCAGGATGTCGCCGCCCATGTCGTGCCTGCTGGCATCGTCGGCGGCATCCTGACGCAGAGCCTCAATGAGCACGTCGGCGGTGAACACGTAGTTGCCCATCGACGCGTACGACTTGTCGGGGTCGTCGGGCAGCCCGGGCGGATCGGCAGGCTTCTCCAGGAACGCGTCAACGGTCCGCCCGTCGCTCGCGGTCTTGATCACACCGAAGCTCGACGCCTCCTGCCGGTCGACCGGGATGGCGGCCACCGTGACCCCTGCTCCGGCGGCCACGTGCTGGTGGACCATCTGCATCATGTCCATCCGGTACACGTGATCGGCGCCGAAGACGGCGACGATATCGGGGTTGTCGTCGTAGATCAGGTTGAGCGACTGGTAGATAGCATCGGCCGAGCCGGTGTACCAGTGCGGCCCGAGCCGTTGCTGCGCGGGTACGGGGGTGACGTAGTTGCCGAGCAGGCTGCTCAGGCGCCAGGTGGTCGTGATATGCCGGTCCAGGCTGTGGCTCTTGTACTGGGTCAGCACGCAGATGCGCCGGCATCCCGCATTGACCAGGTTCGAGAGCGCGAAGTCGATCAGCCGGTACAGGCCGCCGAACGGAACCGCTGGTTTTGCCCGGTCAGCCGTCAGCGGGGCCAGTCGCTTCCCGGCCCCTCCGGCGAGAACGATCGCGAGTACTTGCGGCTCGGCCATCCGGCTTCTCCTATAACGGAATCCGCACCCGGATCTTCGACTGGGGATGACCGGTCTGCTCCCAGTCATCCATGAAAGTCGCGTCAAGACCGTGCCTGGCCGCGAGGTCGAGCAGTGTCTGCGTCCGGTAGTAGAAATCCTCGCGCAGCACCTGATGCTCGGGGCCCTCCGTCCGGTCGAAGGTGAAGTCGAAGAAGCCGCCGGGAGCCAAGATCCTGCCGACGTGGGCGAGGCACTCGTCGATGACCTCGACGGGGGAGTGCGAGAACACGCTGTGCGCGTGCACGAAGTCGAACGCCCGGTCAGGCAGGAAATCCAGCCGCAGGTCCTTGACCAGGGTCAGGTGCGGCAGCTTCGCGCGCAGATCGTGTGCCGCGATCGTGGCCTGCGCCGAGATCAGGATGTCCGGGGAGATGTCGATGCCGTAGTAGCAGCCGGACTCGAGATAATCGATGAATAGCCGGCCGGCCCGAAGGTTGCCGCAGCCGATCTCGAGCATCCGCATGTCTGGCTTGAGCCCGTGGCCGGTCGCGTAGTCGAACTGCAGCTGGCCTATCCGCAGCCAGTACTCGTGGCTGGGACTGCCGACTGCCCCCTCCGGATTGCGGGACGTGTCGGATCGCATCACGGCGCGGTAGTAGCTCACGTGGTCGGCGGACCGCAGCTGCAGCCACGCGTCACGGCCGCGCCGCCTGAGGTAACCGGCGATCCTGCCGGGATGGCGGAGCGCGTAGACGATCTGGAATGACAGCCTGGACCTGTCCTTGGAGTGCACGCATTCAGCGTAGAGCCTCGGGTGCGGCGGGCTGGCCCCAGCCGACAAAGCGGTAGCTGCCGCCGCGCTACTCGGCCGGCGCGCTCAAGCGCGCGCCTGACTGGCGGGTCGCGAGCCTGATCGCGAGCATTCTCGCTACCGCGACGCCGATGCCGAGCACTACCGTCCAGGCGAGGGCCTCGCCGATGGCCACGTCGGGGTCTTCGGCCTTGCCGGGCGGCTCCTTGCCGGTCGCCTTCGTCCAGGCGAAGACGATCGCCTTGCGCGCCACGAACGCGGCGGCCGCGCCCGCCAGCGTAGTGACCGCCTTGCTGCCAAAGTCACCGCCCTTATCACGCATTGCCCGTCCCCTCCAGCGTCAGTCGCGGCACCGTCAGGCGCGCGGGCGCCCGGTGGCCGCTCGCCGCTCATGCGCGCCGCTGCCGCCGCTCTCGCCTGCAGCATCATCCCACGGCGCCTGGTGCCTGATGAGTGACCCCGCCATCCTCGGCGTGGCCGTCGGCAGCCGAGGTCCGGCGGCCCGGCCTGGCCCGCTCGATGGCGGCAGCGAGCTCGGCCGGCTTTCTGGTGGCGATCAGCCAGTACGGCGGCTCCGGCGGCGACCCTGCCACGCGCACGTATACCGCCTGCGGCAAGTAGGGCCTGACGAGCAGGTAGGCAGCAGGATCGGCGCGCGGCCCACGCAGGGCCCTGGTCTGCGCCGCGTCCATGGCGGCGACTTCGGCGATCCGCGCTAGCGGCAGGCGCCGCGAGCCGGCCGCAAGCTCGCTGCTGGTTACCGTGATCGTCGCTGCTCCCCAGCCGAGCAGGAGCACCACGCACGCGCCTTCCAGGACGGCGTAGATCACGATTGCCGTCGCGACGCTCAGCCCGGCCCACAGCGTGGTCCCGAGCAGCGCGGCGCAGGCCACCACGAGCAGCCACCACGAGGCGGGCACGCCGAGTCGTTCGGAGTACTCGCGCATTGTTCCACCGTAGTTGGTTACATGGAGGCCATGAGCGCGGACGGCGGGTCAGTGCGGGGAGCGGCGCGCGGGCTGGCATCCCGGCTGCGGGCCGCGTGGGGCTCGGCGGGCCCCGGGAGTGCTCCCGGTGCCGCCGCTGCCCGCGGCACCGCGGATGCCCCAGGCGCCTCGCACGCCGGCAGCGGGGCGCGAGCGCGCCCGCCCGCCGATCAGAACGGCGGGCACGACCGCCAGGGCGGGCAGGCGGGCCCGCACGTGCCGAGGCTGCTGCAGAACGCGGCCGCCTGGTCATGGCGGCTGCTGCTGGTCGCCGCCGTGGCATATCTGGCGTTCAAGGTGGCCGATGCCCTCCGCCTGGTCGTGCTCCCGCTGATCGCGGCGTTGCTCGCGTCGGCGCTGCTGCATCCGCTCACGGCGCTGCTGCGGCGAGCGGGGCTGCGGCCCCTGGCCGCCACGTGGTGCACCATCCTCGCCGCGGCCATCGTGCTGGGCGGCGTGGGAACGCTGATCGCCAACCGGGTCCAGGCCGACTACCCGATGCTCGCCGCGGAAGTCAGGCGCACAGTTCGCGATGTTCAGGGCTACCTGGCCGGGCCGCCGTTCCATTTCACCGGCGCCAGGATCGGCCAGTTGACCAGGAGGCTCCTCAACTACCTGGCGCAGCACAAGTCGCTGGTCGCCGGCACAGTCGTGACCGGGGGCCGGTATTTCCTCGAGGTGCTCACCGGCCTCATCCTGACGGTCTTCATCACCTTTTTCCTGCTGAAGGACGGACGCAAGATCTGGTCCTGGCTGATCAGCGGGCTGCGCCCGCAAGCGCACAGCCGGGCGGTCCGCGCCGGTGACGCCGCGTGGCAGGCGCTGACCGGCTACATCCGCGGCACTACGATCGTCGCCGCCATCCACGCCATATTCATCGGCCTCGCGCTGTGGCTGCTCAGCGTGCCGCTGGTCGTTCCGCTCGTGCTGCTCGTGTTCATCGCCTCCTATATACCGCTGATCGGGATCCTGGTCGTCGGCGCGCTGGCGATCCTGGTCACGCTGGCAACCCAAGGCTGGCTCGCCGCCGTCATCCTGCTCGCCGTGTTTCTGGCCGAGAACCAGATCGAGAGCCATCTGCTCCAGCCCCTGGTAGTGGGCCACATCGTCCGCCTGCATCCGCTCGCCATCATCGTGGTGCTCGCCGTGGGAGGTATCGTGGCCGGCATTCCCGGAGCGATCATCGCGGTGCCGGCCGCCGCCGTGATCTCGTACGCGTGGCCCTACCTGCGCGGTGACGATGACCACGAGCCGGCCGCGCCGCGCTCAGGCACCGGCGCCGATATGGAGGCACACTAAAGGGAGGCACACTGAGATGACGGTGCGCGCGGACCAAGTCGAGGTGCTGATCAGGCGGCTCGATCCAGGCCTGCCGCTGCCTGAGTGCGCCCATCCTGGCGACGCCGGCGTGGACTTGTACGCGGCATCCGACGTGGACCTCGCGCCGGGGGAGCGAGCGGTCGTCCCGACCGGGATCGCGATCGCGCTGCCTGACGGCTACGCGGCGTTCGTGCATCCCAGGTCGGGGCTTGCGGCACGGCATGGCGTAACTCTGGTGAACGCGCCGGGAACGATAGATGCGGGGTACCGTGGAGAGATCGCAGTGACGATGATCAACACCGACCGGAACGCTGCCGTCAGCTTCAAGCGCGGGGACCGGATTGCCCAGCTAGTGATCCAGCGGGTAGAACGCGCA
>DASWGE010000094.1:0-1756 GCA_036393895.1 Streptosporangiaceae bacterium
GCCGGGCGAAGCGGCGGCGATCCTCAGCCGGACCCTCGACGTCGCCGCGATCGCGCAGGCAGCCGAGCAGCTGGGCGGCGCGCAGCGCGCGCTGGACATGGCGGTGTCGTACGCGAAGATCAGGCACCAGTTCGGCCGGCCGATCGGCAGCTTCCAGGCGATCAAGCACCGGTGCGCTGACCTGCTTCTCGAGGTCGAATCGCTCCGCTCAGCGGTCGGCTACGCGGCCGCCGCTGTCGCCGAGGACTCGCCGGAGATCCCGGTCGTCGCCGCCCTGGTCAAGGCGCTCGCCTCGGACACGTACTTCCACGTCGCGGCCGAGAACATCCAGATCCACGGCGGGATCGGCTTCACCTGGGAGCATGACGCGCACCTGTACTTCAAGCGCGCCAAGGCCAGCGAGCTTTTCCTCGGCGACGCGAGCTATCACCGCGAGCGGCTGGCCACCAGGATCGGCGTCTAACGTGTGTGCCTAGCCAGGCACGCTCACCCCCAGCTCGTCGAGCAGTTCCTGGGAGTACGCGATCCGCCCGGTCAGGCTCCGCGGCTCGGCGTGGCACAACGCCACGGCCGCGGCCGCCATGATCGCTGGCGGCTCGGCGTTGTCGTCGTCGGGCGTGGTCAATCCGTGGAAGATCGTTCCGGGCGTGGGCACCACCCTGATCGGAGACAGCGCGTTCACCGCGATGTTGTCGCTGTAAAGCTCGGCGGCCAGGCCGGTGGAGAAGCGCTCGACCGCGGCCTTGCACATGCCGTAGACGGTCCCGCCGCGTCCGGCCCACTGATTGGGCGGTATCGAAGGATGCAGCGCCGCTCGCGAGGAGATGTTCAGGATCCAGCCCCGGCCGCGGGTCCGCATGCCGGGCAGCACCAGCGTCGCGAGGTGGAACGGCGCCTGCACCTGAACATCGAACATCAGCTGGTACCGGCGCGGGGCGAAGTCCTCGACGCGGGTGAAGTAGGTGACCGCGGCGTTGTTCACCAGGATGTCGGGAGGGCCGAGCTGGCGGACGGTCTCGGCGACCAGCCGCTCCCTGTCCTCAGGCCTGGACAGATCCGCGGGGATCGCCACGGCTGTGCCCCGTGCGGCCCGGATCGCCGCCGCGGTCTCGCCGATCGTCCCGTCCAGCCGCGACTGGCCGGGTTCGGTCGTCCGCGCCGCGACCGCCACCGCCGCTCCCTCAGAACCGAATCGCCGGGCAATCTCGGCACCGATTCCCCGGCTGGCGCCGGTCACGATCGCGACCTTTCCGTCAAGCAGCCCCATGGTCACTCCCGTCGTCGTGGGTCGCGTCCGTTGACACGGCGGCCTCCGCCTTCGGACAATGATTCTAGAACTAAGTTCTAATACCGGGCTATAACAAAGCGCAGGAGGCGATCATGGCACTCGACCACAGCCTGGTGGGCGAACCGGGAGAGCCGCACGAGCGATCCTGGACATCGACCGACGCGCTGCTGTACGCGGTGGGCGTCGGGGCCGGGCTTGGCGATCCGCTCAACGAGTTGCAGTTCACCACCGAGAACTCAGAAGGCGTCAACCAGCAGGTGCTGCCGACCTTCGCGGTGCTCATCTCCCAGGCGGCGACCAGCCGGCGGCTGGGTGACTTCGACCGCGCGCAGCTCGTGCACGCCGAGCAATCGTTCGAGCTGCACCGGCCGCTGCCCGTCGCCGGGACGGTGCGGACGGTCTCGACGGTCAGCGGCATTTACGACAAGCGCTCGGGCGCGCTTGTCATGATCCAGAACGAGGCTGTTG
>DASWGE010000095.1:0-3832 GCA_036393895.1 Streptosporangiaceae bacterium
AGGCCGATCAGGGTCTCTTCGCACTACCCGTTCTGGCGGGTCAATCCGCGGCTCGAGTTCGACCGCGCGGCCGCCGTCGGCTACCGCCTCGACATTCCGGCCGGAGCGTCAGTCCGCTGGGGGCCCGGTGAGACCAGGGAAGTTGACCTGGTGGCACTGGGCGGCTCGGCCGGGGAGGCGACATGAGCCCGGCTGCGATGCGGCAGGACGACTACAGCGCCAGGTTCGGGCCGACGACGGGCGACCGGGTCAGGCTCGCAGACACGGACCTGTGGCTGCGGGTCGAAGACGACCATGTCGGCTACGGCGACGAGCCGGTGTGGGGCTATGCCCGCAATATCCGCTCGAGGATGACTCAGCAAGACCGCGCGACCGCTGACAGCGAGCTTGACGTCCTCATCGCGGGCGTGCTTGTCGTCGATCCGCTGCTCGGTGTGATCAAGACAAGCATCGGAGTCAAGGAGGGCCGGATCGTCGGCATCGGCCGGGCAGGCAATCCGGACGTCACCAGCGGTGTCGACCTGACCATCGGTCCGAACACGCTCCCGCTGATGGGTTACGGCCTGATCGCTACCGCGGGCGGGGTCGACTCGCATGTGCACCTCATCACGCCCAGGCTGATCCCCGTCGCGCTGTCAGCCGGGGTGACCACGCTGATTACGGCCGGCTTCGAAGAGCCGCCCGCCGCGATGACGGCGACCCTGCGCGCGTTCGAGCAGCTGCCCGTCAACATCGGCCTGCAGGCCAGCGCGAGGACCGAGGCAGCCGCGGCGGTGCAGCGGGTGATCGATGCCGGCGCGGTCGGACTGAAGATCCACGAGGACTGGGGAGCCTATCCGGAGATCATCGACGCCGTGCTCGGCGTGGCCGACGACAACGACGTGGCCGTTGCGCTGCACACCGACGGGCTGAACGAGTCCTGTGAGCTTGAGGACACTGTGGCGGCGATCGCGGGCCGCGCGGTGCACGCCTACCACGTCGAGGGAGCGGGCGGCGGACACATTCCCGACCTGATCAGCCTCGTCCGCGAGCCCGCGATCATCTGCTCGTCAACCACGCCGACTATCCCGTACGGTACGGGTACGGTCGCCGAGCATCCGGAGATGATCCTCGCGGTGCATGGCGGCTCCGGCGCCGATCCCGCCGATTTCGAACTCGCGGCTGAGCGGGTCAGGCCGGCCACGCTTGCTGCCGAGGGACCGCTGCACGAACTCGGCGCGATCAGCATCATCAACAGCGACTCGCAGGGCATGGGCAGGATCGGCGAGACCATCAGGCGGGCCTGGCAGCTCGCAGACGCGATGAAGTCCTGGCGGAGCGGCACGGACTGGCCCCCGGCGCCGGGCGTGCGTCGGGCCGTGCCGCGCTCAGCAGCGTCGCTGGCCGACGACGGCCTCGGCCAGGACGACAACGACCGGGTGCTGCGGTACCTGGCCAAGTACACCATCGACGCGGCGATCACCCACGGTGTGTCCGGCGAGGTCGGCTCGCTGGCGCCTGGCCGGCTGGCGGACATCGTCCTGTGGCGCCCTGGCTACTTCGGCGTCAGGCCGGAGCTGATTCTCAAGGCAGGCCACTTCGCCTGGGGGCCGCTCGGGGAGGGAAACGCGACTGTGGAAGGGGCGGAGCCGCGCCGGTACGGCGCGCACTGGGGCGGCCTGGGCCGCGCGCCCGCCTCGTTGTCGGTGACGTTCGTATCGCAGGCTGCGATAGCTGCGGGCATCGCTGCGCGGCTCGGCGGCGAGCGCCGGCTGGTCGCCGTGTCGGGCACGCGGTCGGTCCGCAAGGACAGCCTTATCGCCGGCCGCGGTTGCCCGCCCATAGCGGTCGACCCGGCCGATGGCACCGTGCGCCTCGACGGCCGGGTGGTGGCCGCTGATCCGGTCGCGGACGTGCCGCTGTCCCGCCGGTACCTGCTCGCATGAGGCGCCGTGCCGGCGGGCAGGCAGCGACGCCACGGGCCGATGGATTCCGGATGCCTGCCGAGTGGGAACCGCATCAGTGCTGCTTCATGGCCTGGCCGACCAGGAAGAGCTTGTGGGGCGACATGTTCGCGCGGGCCAAGCTTGACTACGCGGAGGTGGCGCGGGCGGTTGCCGGCTTCGAGCCGGTCGTGATGATCTGTCGGCCGGGTGACGCGGCCGACGTCGTCGATCACTGCGGGTCATCGGTCCAGGTCACCGAGATCGAGATCGACGACTCGTGGACCAGGGACAGCGGCCCGGTCTTCGTGGTGAATGACCGGGGCCACCTCGCAGCGGTGGACTTCGGCTTCAATTCATGGGGCGGTAAGTACCTGCCATACAATCGCGACGCCGCCCTCGGGGCGGCGCTAGCCGACGTGCTCGGCGTGAAGCGGTACCAAGCGCCCTTCGTGCTCGAGGGCGGCGCGTTCTACACCGATGGCGAGGGGACGGTCCTGACGACCGAGGGACCGGTGCTCGACCCGGCCCGCAACCGGGCTGCGTCGCGCCCGCTGTTCGAACAGATCGCCCGCGAATACCTGGGGGCGGATAAGGTTCTCTGGCTGGTCGCATTTCCTGACCGGGACACCGACGGGCACGTCGACGGGATCGCGCAATTCGCCGGGCCCGCTCAGCTTCTGCTGCTTGTGCCTGCCGCGCCCGGTCACGCGAACTACGCCTTCGCTCGAGAGAACATCGCGAGGCTGGCCGCAGCGACCGACGTACGGGGCAGGCCAGTGGATGTCATCCCGTTCGAGGTCACGGCCTCGGCGAGGATCGGCGGAGAAGCGTTCGACGTGCCGTACCTCAATTGCTATCTCGCCAACGGCGGCGTGGTCGCGCCGCTGGCCGGCTCGCCGTCCGATGAGGCGGCGCTGGCGCGGCTCAGGGAGGCATTCGGTGATCGTGAGGTGGTCGGGGTTCCCGGGGCCGCGCTGTCCTACGGGGGCGGCGGCCCGCACTGCATTACGCAGCAGATGCCGGTCGGGCGGGCGGTGCCGGGATCCACCGGCACCGCCCGCAAACGCTGCTAGTACCCGCCAGGGCCCTGCGTGGTCTGCTTCGGCTGCGGGTGAGAGCCGGGTCCGCACGCCGCCGCGCCGAGAGCCGTGGCCACCACGGCTATGGCCGCGAGCAGCCCCCGCCGGAACTTAGGCAGCTTCGAAGCTGACTTCGATCGGACTGATGCGTGCTCCACTGCAATTCCCTTTCAAGCGGGCGCCTGACTTTCCGGGCAGGCACGTATATTACGCCGTGCGCCGCTTAACCGCTGCCTGGCGTCCTAGGTCTGGGGCTGCAGCACCTTGGAGGTGCCGAGCACCTTTCCGCTGGCATCGAGCGCCTGGACCTGGAACACCTTGTAGCCCTGGCTCACGGAGATGGCTGTCTCGAAGCTCGTCTTGGCGGTGGTGGTGACCGCCGAGAGTTGACCGGGATCCTGCCCAGCCAGCACTCGCCAGGAGGCGACCTGCATCGCGCCGTTCCAGCTCGCGTAAACCGTCGTCTTGCCGCCGGACACCCGCACCGCTCCGCTCGGCGGCGTGTCGGGGATGCCGACGAACGCCGTTGCGGGCATCTTGATGGCACGGTAAGTCAGGTCGGGCCCTGGCAAGAGGGCGTCCATGACCATCTTGCCCGACGCGGCGTACTCGGCGAAGAACGGCAGGTTGCCGAAGCCGACGAATACGTTGCCGTCCGGCAGGATCTGCGCCGAGCCCATGTATGAGGCGTTGGTGCCCTGGCGGCCGGCCTCGTCGTGGTGCAGGTACTGGCTGACCAGGGTTGCTGTGTGACTGGTCAGATCGAGCCTGAGCACCTCGCCCCTGGATGGCCCGGTCGGCGCCAGGTAGGTGCCGCCGCTCTCCAGG
>DASWGE010000096.1:0-8142 GCA_036393895.1 Streptosporangiaceae bacterium
CTGCCCACAGGAATACCGCGCCCCAGGTGCCGAGCGCGCCCATCGAGAATCCGAGGGACGCGACAAGGAAGCCAGGGTTACACAGGGCTATGACGAAGCCGTCCCACCAGCGGAGCGACTTCAGCAGCTGCCGCTCTTCAACGAATGCCTCTGCCATCTGGGCACCTCCGTTTACCCAAGGTGAACGTTGTTTAGCACGGTTGGCTCCCCGGTGTCTATATGTGTCACGGATTAGCAACATCTTCTTTACCCGGCCGCCTATGGCGGCCGGGTCAGTCACACAGGCCGGCGGCCTCTGGCGGCCGGGCCTGTTCACGCGCGCTGCAGGCACCTAGGATGCGAGCATGCGTGGCGCCCAGATCACCGTTCGCTGTGATTGCGGTGATATCGGCTACGTTGCCTATGGCGAGCGGTGGGTTTGCCGCAAGTGCCGTCGCGCCTGGAACACCACCCAGATCCCGGCTGAGGAGTACTGGGGGATCATGCGGGACATGCGCAGGCTGCGGCTTACGGTCATGGGCGTCGCGCTCTGCCTGGTGGTGCCGATCGCGGCGCTGACTCCCTTTCTCGGCGTCCGCATCCTGCTGCTGCTTCCGATCGTGCTTGCCTTCTGGTTCATCTTCTACATGCCCAGGTGGCGCCGCCGGGTACGTGAGCAGGCCAGGAGCCTGCGCAAGTGGAAGTTGCGGCCTGAGTGAGCTGACATGCGTGCATTACAGCGGCGACAGTTCCGGCATCCGGGCCCGCCGCGCGTCTCGCCGGGACGCCCGGTCCTGCTGGCCACGCTCGACGTCCCGTTCGATCACGATGCCGTGGCGTTCGCGGTTGAGACGGCCGCGGAACTGGGTGAGCGGCTGATCGTCGCCAACGTGGTCGAGCGGCCGCCCCTCCCGCTGTCGACCATGCTGGGTTACGAGGATCTTCCTTACCCGCCGGAGATGGCCGAGTCCCTCGCCGAGCCGGTGCGGCTCGCCCGCTCGCTCGGGGTCGACGTGACCAGGCTCCGGATCAAGAGCCTGCATCCGATTCCGGCCTTGCTCGAGGCAGTCGCCGAGCAGGATCCCGGGATCTTCGTCTTCGGCCCTGACCGGCGCAGGATGATGCGGCTGCGCTACTGGCGGGCGACCCGCGCCATCCGCTCCGGAGTCACGACGCTGATCTGGCTGGCTGATTGAACAGCGCGTTCAACCTTGTTCATTGCAGTGAATCGACCGGACGAAGTTCCCGATGATCACCTCGCCGCAGGCGGTGAGGATCGACTCGGGGTGGAACTGAACGCCCTCGGTTGGCTGGGTGGAGTGCCGCACTCCCATCGGGACACACCCGTCCGTCCGGGCGGTGACCGTCAGGCACGCAGGCAGCGTGCCCTCGTCCACGATCAGCGAGTGATACCTCGTCGCCGCGAATCCTTGCGGCAGGCCGGCCAGGAAACCGCGGCCATCGTGCTCGATCGCCGAGGTCCGGCCGTGCACCGGACCGGGAGCAGCAACGATCCTGGCGCCGAACGCGGCTGCGATCGACTGATGCCCCAGGCAGATGCCGAGCAGCGGCGTTTGGCCGCTGCAGGCCCGCACCACGTCCACGCTGATCCCGGCCTCAGCGGGACTGCATGGTCCTGGCGAGATCACGACGCCGTCCGGGCCAAGCGCGGCGACCTGCTCGGCAGACACGTCGTCGTTGCGGACGACCTCGACCAGGCAGCCGCAGGAGACCAGCAAGTGCGCCAGGTTATAGCTGAACGAGTCATAGTTATCGATCAGGACCACCAGCGGGCGCTTGCTGCCTGCCCGCCGTGCCGGACGTGCCGCAGGCCCTCTGACGTCCGGCGGCCTGGCGGCGGCAGCGCCTCGGTCGGCCGGCTGCCTGGCGAGGAACGCTGCCATGCGCGCGGTGACCGGGCCAGCCGGCCAGGTTGCGTGGCGGCCTGTTACCGACCGGACGGGCCGGACACCACAGACGGAGTTAATGACGAACACTTCGCTGGCGGCCTGCAGCCGCTGCATGGTCAGCGGCCGCACGCTGACGCCAGGGCCATCGACGCCAGCGGCGCGCAGCAAGGCGTCCCTCGTGACACCGGGCAACAGCCGTCCGTCCGCGGGCGGTGTGCATAGCACTCCGTCGATCACGGCGAAGATGTTCGCCCGGTCGGTCTCCAGCAACTCGCCGTCGTCGTCTTCGATCAGCAACTGCTCGTCAGGATCCAGCGCCATCGAGCGGGCCAGGTCGGCCAGCAGCCGCCGGTCGAGCCACTTGTGCGCGCCGAGTCCGCCGGCGATCAGCGCGGGTCGCAGCCGGACGAAGGGCGCCTGCTGGTCGAGCGGGAGCACCTCAGCCCTCGCCTGCAACGGCCCGCCGGCCGGCCGCGCCGTGATCCGCAGCCGCCCCGAGGGTTTCCCCGCGAGGCAGGCAGCGAGGTCACCATGCAGGGCCGTGGGCAGGCCCTTGCCGAACACCTCCCTGGCGCTGGCGTCCAGCCGGGCGAGATGTTCGGCCAGCCCGTGCGTTGTGCCGCTGGTGACCAGCAGCGAGGTGAAGAGTCCGCCGGCCGGCCGCGGCCGCAGCGCGCCGGTGTCACCGCCGGCGGCTGACGCCCGCGCCGCGGGCGGGGCGGTGTCACTGGCAGCGGCCGACGGCGCCGTGATGATGCGGCTGCCGATGGCGCGGACCAGTGGGCCGGCCTTGATCAGGCATTCCTGGTACTCCTGGTCCGGATCCGAGTCAGCCACGATGCCGCCGCCGCTGCCCAGCCAGACCCGTTCCGCGGAGAACTCGAACGTGCGGATGGCGACGTTCAGTTCGAGGCCCGCGATGGGGCTGCGGTAACCAACCGAGCCGGTGTAGATCTCCCGCGGCGTGACCTCAAGCTCTGCGATGATCTCCAGCGCCCGCACCTTCGGGGCGCCGGTCACCGATCCGGGCGGGAAGGCCGCGCGGATCAGGTCATCATCGCTCGCCGAGGATTCGAGCGTGCCGCGCACATCGGAGACCAGATGCCAGATCCCCGGATGAGGCTCAACATCCAGCAGGCGCGGGACCGCTACGCTGCCCGCCGTGCAGACCCGGCTGAGGTCATTGCGCATCAGGTCAACGATCATCACGTTTTCGGCGCGGTCCTTGGCCGAGCGCTCGAGCTCGGCGCGCTGCCGCAGGGCCTGCTGCTCGCGCGGCGACCTCCGGCGCGTGCCCTTGATCGGCCGGGACAGGACAGTCCTGCCGGTTCTGCGCAGGAACAGCTCGGGCGACATGCTGGCGACGGCTCCGCTCGGCAGCCCGATGAAGGCGGCGTACGGCGGTCGCAGTTCGGTCACCGCGTGGCAGAACGCGTCAAGCGGATCGCCGGTGAAGCCGGCCTCCAGCCGGAGGCAGATGTTCGCCTGGAAGATGTCGCCGCGCCTGATGTATTCGACGGCCCTGGCGACCGCGGCCTTGTGTTCGGCGGCCGACGGCACCAGCCGGAAGTCCCCGCAGGAGTACTCGCGTGGCGGCGGCACCGTTGCACGGGCGCGGCGGGTCAGGTCATCGAAACGGCGCTCAAGGGCCTCAGCCCGGTCGTCAGTCCACAGAGCCTCGAAGAACCAGGTGCCGGTCGCGTGATCGCGGCGGAGGACATGGTCGTAGTAGCCGAACCACCACGCCGGCAGCGAGCGGGGCCCGCCGGGTGCGGGCGGTACGGTAAGCAGTTCGCGGCTGAGGCCGAAGCCAAGGTAGCCGATCCAGCCGCCGCCGAAGGCAGCGTCATCACCGGGCCGGAAGTCCGGGGGCACACCCGGGGGCAGGCCGGGCGCCGCGTCGAGCCGGCTGGGCGAGTCGAGGACGTGCCCGAGCGACCACGGCGGGTTGCGTATCACCACTGGCTCGGAGCTGATCACGTCGGAAGCGCCGGCCCAGGCTCCGGTCAGCGCGACCGGGTGCGCGTCCGACCGCACGAGCCGCAGGGCCTCGACCGGAGCCAGGTCCCAGTCGAGCGGGCGGGACACCAGGTGAGCCATTGCCGCAGACTATGTCGTCTCGAGCACCGGTTCTGCTACCTCCGTCCCCAGAAGCAGAGCGGTAGCCTGGGGCTGCATCATGGCCGAGGTCTCGGTTCCGCCCCCAGGGATGATCGGCATGCGCGGGGCCGGCCGCAGGCGGAGCGAGAATTCACCAGCTGCCCGCCAGCGCCCAGCATCAGTCATAGCGGCCACCATAGCGATAAGGCGGATCAATGGACGACCTGCACGACATTCTGCAGGGGCACGTTGACAACGGGTCGATTCCGGGAGCGGTGGCCCTGGTGGCACGCGGCGACCGCACGAATGTGGCGGTCGCCGGCTCCGTGGCGATCGGTAGCGCCCCCATGGACCGAGCTTCGATCTTCCGCCTCGCTTCGCTGACCAAACCAATCACCGCCGCCGCGGTGATGATGCTGGTCGACGACGGCCGGATCACGCTGGATGACCCGGTGGACCAGTGGCTACCTGAGCTGGCGAATCCGAAGGTCGTCCGTACGCCTGCCAGCGCGATCGATGACGTGGTCAAGGCGGTCCGGCCGATCACCGTATTGGACCTGCTCAGCTCGCGGGCGGGGTACGGCTTCGCGTCCGACTTCGCGCTGCCTGCGGTCCAGCGGTTGTTTTCCGTGCAGAAAGACGGCCGCGAGCCGCGGGGCTTCCCGCCGCCGGATGCCTGGATGGCCGAGCTCGCCCGGGTTCCGCTGTTGTATCAGCCAGGCGAGGCGTGGCTGTACGACACGTGCTCCACCCTGCAGGGCGTGCTGATAACACGCGTCACCGGCCAATCCCTGCCGGATTTCCTGGCCGAGCGAGTGTTCGAGCCGCTGGGCATGGTGGACACCGGGTTCGTGGTTCCGCCCGCCAAGCGCGACCGATTCACGAGCTATTACCGATCCAGCCAAGCTGGCGTGCTTGAGCTGGCCGACGGTCCCGCCGGGCAATGGAGTACGCCGCCCGCGTTCCCGTTGGGCAACGGCGGGCTAGCCGGGACGGCCGACGACTGGCTCGCGTTCGGCCGGATGCTGCTGGCTGGTGGCACAGCCGCCGACGGCCGCAGGCTCCTGACGACGGATGCGGTGCGGCTGATGACGAGCGACCACACCACCGAGGGCCAGCGCGAGATTGGCGAGCTGTTCCTCGAGGGCCAAGGCTGGGGCTTCGGCGGTTCGGTCGACATCGCCGCCATCGATCCGTGGAACGTGCCAGGCCGCTACGGCTGGGTCGGCGGCACCGGAACGTCGGCGCACCTCATACCGTCCGCCGGCTCAGTCGCGATCCTGCTCACCCAGGTCGCGGCGGACAGCCCGGTGCCGCAAGAGTGGATGCGAGATTTCTGGCGGTACGCGGCCGGCGCTCGCTGAGCACGAATATCGAAGCCTGTTTGACAAGTTAGTGATGACTCACTATCTTTGTGGCATGGTTGCGACTGCGAGGGTCCGCATGACCGCCGACGAGCGCCGCGAAATGGTGCTCGAAGCCGCGCTTGGCGAGTTCGCTGCCAGCGGCTTGTCTGGCACTTCGACCGAGAACGTCGCGCGGCGGGCGGGCATCAGCCAGCCGTATCTATTCCGCCTGTTCCCCACCAAGAAGGCGCTCTTCCTCGCGCTTGTAGAACGGTGCTTCCAGCGCGTCGAAGATGCCTTCAAAGCGGCGGCCGAAGACCTCACAGGCGAGGACGCGCTGGAAGGGATGGGCCGCGCCTACGAGCTGCTCCTTGAGGACCGGACACTGCTCCTGCTGCAGATGCAGGCCTACGCCGCCTGCGCGGACCCAGCGATCCGGGCCGCTACCAGGGCCGGATACAAGAAGCTGTGGATGATGGTCGAGCGAGTGACCGGGCTGCCCTTCGAGCGTGTGGTGGAGTTCTTCGCCATGGGCATGCTCATGAACGTCGCCGCAGCCATGGACCTTCCCGCCGTCGACGAGCGCTGGACCACCTGGTGCCCGCGGTGACGCGGCCAGATATTTTTTTTTCGGCACGAAAGTTAGTGACTACTCACTTTGTGGAGGCAAGCAATGAGCGCACGAAGCCGCACCCTGTGGACATTCGGCATCACCTCGGCGGCCCTGTTCATGGCGTCGCTCGATAACCTCGTCGTGACCACGGCGCTGCCATCGATCCGGGCACATCTGCATGCCTCGCTCGCGGGGCTGCAATGGACGGTCAACGCCTACACCCTCACGTTCGCGGTGTTGCTCCTCACCGGCGCCACCCTCGGCGAGCGGTACGGCCGCCGCCGGCTGTTCACCGTCGGCCTAGGGCTGTTCACGGCGGGGTCGGCGGCCGCGGCGCTCGCGCCGGGCATCGGCTGGCTCGTCGCCGCTCGAGCGGCGCAAGGGGTCGGCGCGGCAGTCTTGATCCCGCTGACGCTCACCTTGCTGTCGGCGGCCGTATCGCCGGAGCGGCGGGGACTGGCCCTGGGCGCCTGGGGGGCGGTCGGCGGCCTGGCCATCGCGATCGGCCCGTTGGTCGGCGGCGCGGTCGTCGAGGGCGCGTCGTGGCAGTGGATCTTCTGGCTGAACGTGCCGATCGGCTTGGTGCTGCTGCCAATGGCCTGGTTCCGCCTGACCGAGAGCCGCGGGTCTTCCACCAGTCTCGACGTCCCCGGCCTGGTGCTGGCCAGCCTGGGCCTGCTGGGAATCGTCCTCGGCGTCGTGCGCGGCAACGACCACGGCTGGACCAGCGCCACCGTGCTGCCGCCGATCGCCGTCGGCGCGCTGCTGCTCGTGGCATTCATCAGCTGGGAACTGCGGGCGCGCGAGCCGATGCTGCCGCTGCACCTGTTCCGCAGCCGGGGATTCACGCTGACCAACATCGCGTCGCTGCTGATGTTCTTCGGCATGTTCGGCTCGATCTTCCTGCTGGCGCAGTTCCTGCAGGTCGTCCAGCATTACAGCCCGCTCCAGGCCGGGCTGAGGACGCTGCCGTGGACCGCGATGCCGGTGTTCATCGCGCCGGTCGCCGGCTTGCTGTCCGATCGCGTCGGCGGACGACCGCTGCTGGCAGCCGGGCTTGGCCTGCAGGCCATCGGCCTGGGCTGGCTGGCCGCGGTCGCCAGCCCCACGGTGGCCTACGCCACCATGGTTCCCGCCTTCGTCGTCTCTGGCGTCGGGATGTCGCTGTTCTTCGCGCCGGTCGCCAACATGGTGCTCGGGTCCGTGCGTCGTGATCAGGAGGGCATCGCCTCCGGGGCAAACAACGCGATCCGGGAACTCGGCGGGGTATTCGGAATCGCCGTGCTCGGAGCCGTGTTCTCGGCCAAGGGCGGCTATGCCACCGGGGCATCATTCGTCTCGGGCATGTCGTCGGCGGTCTGGATCGGCGGTGCGGCCGTAGCCGCCGCGGCAGCCGCCGCGCTGGCGCTGCCGCGCCTGCGCAAGACGCAGAGCGACCTTCCAGCAAGCCCGCTCGTGCCAGAACTGGCCCGGGTCCGCTGACCCAACGAGTCCGGCCCGCCGGCAAATGGCCGGACCGCGCCCAGGCGGTCCGGCCATTCGGCTGCCGTTACGAAATGCTGGTGTAGCTAGTAGCCTCCACTGTCACTTGGAACACGGACGTGTTGGTGCCGGCTGGCGAGGGCAAACCGCTGACCTCGTTGACGACCTGGGTAAGGGCGTCGGTGGGTCCGCAGCCGGCCGCGGCGGGAGCGGCGAAGGCGTTGTCAACGACCGTTCCGATAATGACGATTTCGTTGCCGAGCACCTGGACCGAGTTAACGCTGCCCGAAATCGGCTGATTCGGCGGTGGCGGATTGGTGGTGCCGAAGGTCGGGTCCAGCGTGATGGGCGAAGCGTTGGAGCCGACGAAGCAGGAGTTGCCGAAGATCGGGTTGATCGCCCGGATCTTCTGAGAAATGAATGCCGCAGTATTGCCGGTCGGGTCGATCGCGATGCCCACGCCGATCGGCTTCACACTAAGCTGCAGGTTCGGATCGGTCTGCGTGAGGTTATTGACGAGGGGCGTCAGGAAGATTCCGCCGAGTACGGGCATTGCCTGTGACCTCATCCGGCCGGCCACGAGAACAGTGTTGCCCTGAGGATCGGTGCCCTCGGCGAACGTCACGGTCATGTCCTTGCTGATGATCTGCGTCGAGTGGCCCATCACCAGCTCCCCGCCAGTGATGTGGATGAGGATGCAGAGGAACTGGCT
>DASWGE010000097.1:0-4604 GCA_036393895.1 Streptosporangiaceae bacterium
CGCCGCGGCGGCGGCTCGCAGCTCTGCCGCGTGCTCCCCGATCCCGCCGGTAAAGGTCAGCGCTTCCATGCCGTTCATGGCGGCTGCCATCGCGGCGACGGCGGCGACGAGCCGGTGTTCGTGGACGGCGAGCGCGAGCCTGGCGGCCGGGTCACCCCGGTCTGCGGCCGCCACTACCGCCCTGAAATCGCCGCTGCCGTCGGGCAAGCCTGCCAGGGCCGCGAGGCCGGACCGGTACTCGAGAGCATCAGCCAACTCGGCCGGCGGCACCCTTGCGGCCAGCCAGGCGATCAGGCCAGGATCGACGCTGCCCGACCTGGTCGCCATCACTAGGCCGTCGACCGGAGTGAATCCCATCGTGGTCTCAACGCTGCGGCCGCCCTGCACTGCCGCCAGCGATGATCCGGCGCCGAGATGGCAGGTCACCGTTCGGAATTGGTGAATATCACCAATATCGAGCATTTCTGCAGTGCGCCGCGAAGCGTAGCTGTGCGACAGGCCGTGGAACCCGAACTTCCGTAGCCCGTACTCCTCGCGCCAGGTCGCGGGCAGCGGGTAGGTCGACGCCTCGGCGGGCAGCCCGGCGTGGAAAGCCGTGTCGAAGCAGGCCACCTGCGGGAGGTTGCCGAACACGGCGGCTGCGGCGTCCATGCCAGCCAGCGCGCGCGGTTGGTGCAGCGGCGCGAGCGGCGTCAGGCTGGCGATTCCGGCGCGGACCGGGTCGGTGATCAGTGTGGGCGTGGTGAACAGGGTGCCCCCGTGCACGACACGGTGCCCGATCGCGGCGAGTGGCCGCGGCGCGGCGGCCAGCTGGCCCAGATACGCGCGCAGGGCAGGCTCGTCGGCGGTCCCGTCCCAGTGGTCGATGTCGCGGCGCTCGGTGACGACGTCATCGGTGCTGACGACGGAGAGCTTCAGGCTGCTTGACCCCGCGTTGACGACAAGAACACCCGCGCGGGCTTGTTTGGTCATCGCAGGCCAGGCACTCGGATCGCCTTGCCTCCCGCGCCGCGGGTGCCCGCCTCGGCTTGCCCGGCCAGCCTGCGCGCGTCCGGCCAGAGCCACTTCCTGATCTCGGGCAGGTCCTCGCCATGGGCAACGATCCATTCCCGGTGCCTGGCCCGGTTGTCGGTCATCAGCTGACGGAGCACGGCGGCCCGTGGTCCGAGCCCGGGAACCCGGTCGATCACGTCCATGACCAGGTGGAACCTGTCCATGTCGTTCAGCACCAGCATGTCGAACGGTGTGGTCGTGGTTCCCTCTTCCATATAGCCGCGGACGTGCAGATTGTCATGACCGTGGCGGCGATAGGTGAGCCTGTGGATCAGCGCCGGGTAGCCGTGGTAGGCGAAGATCACGGGCTTGTCCGGCGTGAACAGCGCGTCGTATTCGGCATCGCTCATCCCGTGCGGGTGTTCGGAGGCCGCCTGCAGCCGCATGAGGTCGACCACATTTACCACGCGGACGCGCAGGTCAGGCAGATGCGTGCGAAGAATATCCGCGGCGGCTAGCACCTCGAGGGTCGGCACGTCTCCGGCACAAGCGAGCACGACATCCGGCTCGGCCTGCTCGCCCTTACGGCCGCCGTCGTTGCTGGCCCAGGTCCAGATGCCGGCGCCGCGCGCGCAGTGCAGCATGGCGGCGTCGATGTCCAGCCAGCAGGGCGAGGGGTGTTTGCCCGCGACGATGACGTTGACGTAGTTGCGGCTGCGCAGGCAGTGGTCGGCGACCGAGAGCAGGCAGTTGGCGTCCGGTGGCAGGTAGACCCTGATCACCTCGGCTTTCTTGCTGACGACGTGGTCGATGAAGCCAGGGTCCTGATGCGAAAAGCCGTTGTGATCTTGGCGCCAGACATGCGAGGTGATCAGGTAATTCAGCGAGGCGATCGGCCTGCGCCAGGCTAGCCGGTTGCTGACCTTCAGCCATTTGATGTGCTGATTCACCATCGAGTCGACTATGTGGATGAACGCCTCATAGCACGAGAACAGCCCGTGCCTGCCGGTCAGCAGGTAGCCCTCGAGCCAGCCCTCGCAGGTGTGCTCAGAGAGGATCTCAAGCACCCGGCCGTTGGGGCTCAGGTTCACGTCGACCGGGAGGACCTCTGCCTCCCATGCCTTGCCGGTCACCTCGATGACGGCGTCCAGCCGGTTCGACTGGGTCTCGTCGGGCCCGACAATCCTGAAGTTACGCGTGGCCAGGTTGCGGCGCATGACATCGGCCAGCATCTCGCCGAGCACCCTGGTCGGCTCGGTGCTGGCCGCACCCGGCGCTCGCACGGCGACGGCGTGGTCGCGCGGGCTGGGCAGGTCCAGGTCGCGGAGCAGCAGGCCGCCGTTCGCGTGCGGGTTCATGCCGAGCCGCTGATCGCCAGCGGGGACGAGGGTGAGCAGCTCAGGCCGAGGGTGACCGCTGGAGTCGAACAGCTCGGCCGGCCGATAGGAAAGCAGCCACTCAGAGAGCTTGCGCAGGTGCTCTGGGTTGGTGCGGACCTCGGCGAGCGGTACCTGATGCGAGCGCCAGGTGCCCTCAACCGGCAGACCGTCTACCTGCCTGGGACCGGTCCAGCCCTTGGGCGAGCGCAACACGATCATCGGCCAGGTCGGGCGCCCCGGGCGCCCCGGCAGCCCCGGCGGCCCTTGCGGCCCAGGGGGCCCGGGGGGCCTCGTCCTGGCCTCGCCCCAGATCTGCCTGATCCGCGCGATGGCGGCATCCACGGCCGCCGCCATCTGCTCATGCATGAAGAGCGGATCGTCCCCGCTGACATACGTCGGCGCGTAACCGTAGCCGCGTAGCAGCGCGTCGAGCTCGTCCGCGCCGATCCTGGCCAGCACGGCTGGATTGGCGATCTTGTAGCCGTTGAGATGCAGGATCGGCAGCACCGCTCCGTCGCGTGCCGGGTTGGTGAACTTGTTGGAGTGCCAGCTCGCGGCCAGCGGACCGGTCTCGGCCTCGCCATCACCGACCACGCAGGCCACGATCAGGTCCGGGTTGTCGAAGGCCGCGCCGTAGGCGTGCGAGAGCGAATAGCCGAGTTCGCCGCCCTCATGGATCGAGCCAGGGGTCTCCGCGGCTACATGACTCGGTACGCCGCCAGGGAAGGAGAACTGGCGCATCAGCCTCGCCATGCCCGTGAGGTCCCGCGGCACGCTGGGGTACGTCTGCGTATAGCTGCCTTCCAGCCAGCAGTTCGCCAGGGCCGCAGGACCACCGTGGCCGGGCCCGATGACGATCATCATCTTGAGGTCGCCGAGGGTGATGGCACGGTCCAGGTGGGCCCAGATGAAGTTCAGTCCGGGGCTTGTGCCCCAGTGCCCGAGCAGCCGCGGCTTGATGTGCTCGGGCCGGAGCGGCTCGGTCAGCAGCGGGTTGTCCATCAAGTAGATCTGGCCGGCCGACAGGTAGTTGGCTGCCCGCCAGTAGGCGTTCAGCGTGGCCAGATGATCGGCTGGGAGTGTGCGCGGGGTCGTCATGTCTGTGCGTCCTGTCGGGGCGGGCGGAGTAGCCGGGCCGGGCTGGTTCAGGCGGTTCGTACGACGGTGACCGAGCAGGACGCGTGCGTCACGGTATGCGTGCTGACCGAGCCGAGCAGCATGCCAGCGAAGACGCCGTGCCCTGTGTGGCCGACGACCAGCAGGTCGGCTTCTTTCGACTCCTCCATCAGCGCTTGTGCCGGATGCCCGTAGACAACCTTGCGCTCAATCTCCAGCGCCGGCTCGTCACCGCACGTGGCAGCGATCGCCTTGTCCAGTATCTCGTGCCTGGACTGCTCGACCTTGGACGTTACGCTGGCCGGTGCCACGCCTACCAGCGGTGCGCCTGCGGCCGAAGGGTAGTGCCAGGCGAGCACTGCCCGCAGCCTCGCTCCGATGGCGCCGGCATAGCGAGCCGCCCAGGCCAGTGCGGCTTCCGATGCCGGGGAACCATCGACGCCTACGACGACGAGCTCGGTCTTGCCTTCTCTGGTCATAGCAGCCTCGTCTGTGCGTGCCGCCCCGGCGGCCTCGAATCAGTAGTCGGCGCGTTGCCTTCAGCAGTCATCTAATTGTGTACCCAGCAATGGGGCCAGGGCCGTTGGTCACCGACCTGCGGCCTGCGGGCCTGCGGCCTCCCCTTGCGCGGCGGCGCTGACCGGCGGCGCTGACGGCGGCGCCGACTGCGGGCCTAGGACGTATTCTGTTGGGCATTGTCTGGTTCACACAGTCTGGTTCACACAGCTGCTGTTCGCTGATCACGATGGCGGAGGATGCCTCGCATGCCTGACCTGTCGCTGCTGCCCGAGTCGGCTATCGTAGTCGGCGAAGACCTGCGGATCGGTGGTTGCCTGCTGTCCGAGATAGCCGAGCGGTTCGGCACGCCCGCCTATGTGTTCGACGAGCAGGCGCTGCGCGACAGGGCCGCCGCGTACCAGAACGCGATGACGCGCCGTCATCGCGACAGCCGGGTCTGCTTCGCGGTCAAGGCCCACCCGTCGGTGTCGATGATCAGGATCCTGGCGGCGCAGGGCGTGGGCTGCGACGTGGTCGGGGCCGGCGAGCTCATGCTGGCCCTAGCCGCGGGAGCCGACCCGGCCACGATCGTCATGCACGGCAACGCGAAGTCTGACG
>DASWGE010000098.1:0-1714 GCA_036393895.1 Streptosporangiaceae bacterium
TGTCCAAAAGACGGCATGATCCCTGCAAGCGGCGATGACGCCACGGCGCTATCGCGCCAGGCCGGCCCGAGTATCGGAGGTTTTGATGGCCGAGCAGGCGACAGATTCGCCGCATCTACTTCCCAGGGCGCTCGCCGAGCCGACCGAGCCGGTGACCAAGGGCTGGATCGGCTCGCTCGGGCTCGCGAGCCTCGTGATGTGGATGGCGTCGCTCACGCCGCTGCAGGTGCTCATTCCTGACCAGCTGCAGCACATCGACCGGCACGGCAAGATCCTGGCGCTGGGTTTGGTTTCAGCTTTCGGCGCCGTCGCCTCGCTGCTCGCAACCCCGATCGCCGGGGCGCTCTCCGACCGGACTACCCATGCCCACGGGCTCGCCCATCTGCGCGGGCGGAGGCACCGGTGGACCCTGGCCATGGCCATCCTGAGCGCGATCAGCCTTGCGCTGATCGCCTGGCAACCGACCGTGCTGGGGGTCGGCATCTTCTGGGTGCTGTTCAGCGCGTTCCAGAACGGCGAGTACGCCAGCCTCAGCGCCGCCGTGCCCGATCACGTGCCGGTCAACCAGCGGGCCACCGTCGCCGGCTGGATAGGCATGCCGCAGGCGCTCGGCCTGGTCGTCGGCACCGCTCTCGTCGTCTACGTGTTCAATGGCCCGATCAGCGGCTACCTGGCGCTGGCCATCCCGCTTGTGCTGCTCACGCTGCCCTTCGTGCTCGCGACGCCCGACTACCCGCTCGAGGCCGAGCACAGGAAGCCGCTATCGGTGCGCGACCTGATCGGCTCGTACTGGCTGAGCCCGCGGCGGCACCCGGACTTCGCCTGGGCGTGGATCACCAGGTTCCTCGCCTCGCTGGCGATCGGCATGGGGACCCTCTACCTCCTGTACTTCCTGCAGGACGCCGTGCACTACCACCGGCTATTCCCGAGCCAGAACGCGTCGCAGGGACTGTTCATCCTGATCGTGATCTACACGGGTTTCGTGGTCGTCACCGCCATCGTGGGCGGAGTGATCTCCGACCGGATCGGCAAGCGCAAGATGATCGTCACGATCTCGGGCGGCCTGATGGGGGCGGCGGCGCTGCTGCTGACGTTCGAGGAAACCTGGCCTGCTGCGATGATCGCCGCCGTCCTGTTCGGCGCCGGGTTCGGTGCCTACCTGGCCGTCGACCAGGCGCTGATCACGCAGGTGCTGCCGGAGGCGAGGGATCGGGCCAAGGATCTGGGAATCATCAACATCGCGATTGTGGGCCCCGCGGCAGTAGCCGGGGCGATCGCCGCGGTGCTGGTCAGCGTGGGCGGCTACCCAGCGCTGTTCGGCGCGACCGCGGTCGTGGCCGCGGTGGGATCGGTGCTGGTCTGGAAGATCAAAAGCGTCCCATAAGGTCACTGACACCCCGGCACCAGTGCCCGAAGACGCCACTGCCCGAAGAACAACGATGGCCCATCACCGGTGCTGTTTGAACGGCGATGGGCCATCGCTGTTGTTAGCCGGAGGTCCGGAGGCGGGACCCAGACCGCATCAGCGGCTCGTGGGCACCGCGGCGGTGCCGCGGAGCGGGCCGGTGCCGCGGAGCGGGCCGCGGCCGACGCGGGCGATCTGGCGGCTCTGCGCGACCAGGTTCCCGGCCGAGTCCCAGACCTCGGCCTCCTCGTCAAACCAGCCGCCGCTGACGTGCCGGGACCTGGCCGCGACCCGGAGCGGTCCGGCCGC
>DASWGE010000099.1:0-4097 GCA_036393895.1 Streptosporangiaceae bacterium
CAGCGGGAGGATCGACATGAGCGACGACAGCGCCACCCAGCGGACCCTTGTCCTGCTGAAGCCAGATGCGGTGGCGCGCGGGCTGACCGGCAGGATCCTGGCCAGGTTCGAGGACGCGCTGCTGAAGGTCGTCGCGGCCAAGATGGTGTGGATGGACGCCGACCTGACCAGGCGGCACTACTTCGACCTGGAAGAGCGGTTCGGGGCCGGCGTCTTTAATTCGATGGCGCAGTTCATGCAGTCGGGCCCGGTTGTCGCGATGGTGCTCGAAGGCGTCGGTGCCGTACCGTGCGTACGGAAGCTCGTCGGGCCGACGTACCCCGACCAGGCACCCCCTGGCACCATCCGGGGTGACTTCGCGCACGTGAGCAAGGCTTACGCCAACGCCAACGGACAGCCGGTCGCCAACCTCGTGCACGCGTCGGGCAATGCCGAGGAGGCCGAGCACGAGATCGGCGTCTGGTTCAGCAAGGCGGAGATGTTCGACTACCCGTCGGCAGCTCAGCAATTCGCTTCTTAGTGGGCCCCCTTTGGGCCCTTCGCAGGGGCGGAGTGTGATACCTCCGATATATGGACGCGATGGGAAACCAGCCAGACGAGGTCACCCAGGCTGCGCTCGAGGCGGTCTCTGAGGCGGTCGAACTGGCGGACCGCGAGGAACGCCAGCAAGCGGCCGTGCGCGGCCGCGGACTACGTGGCCGCGTCAGGCGCCTGCTGGCCAGGCGGCCGGCCCGGGCTGAGCGCGCCAGGGGGATCCGGCGGCTGAACGCGACGCTCGCCGCCACCGCCCGGCGCGGCGCCCACGTCACGGGCCGGGGCGTTTCAGCGGGCGGCCGGTGGCTCAGCGCCCAGGTGCTGGCGATGGCGCCCCGGCTGCCAGTCAGGGACCGCGCGACATTGCGCGCCCAGTTCCCCGGCCTCTCGCCGGACGAACTCGCCAGCGCGCTGATTCATGGCGCATCCCGGGCGTCAGGGGCGGTTGGCATGGCCGTCGGCGCCTGGGCCGTGCTTCCGTTCATACCCGCCGCGGGTGTCGAGATCACGGCCGAGACGCTGGCGGTGGTCGGTATCGAGATCAAACTGGTCGCGGAGCTGCACGAGGTCTACGGGCAGGCCGTGCCGCGCGGTCGCGTCGACCGGATGACCGCGTACGTCGGCGCGTGGGCCCAGCGCCGCGGCGTGGCCCTGGCGCCCGGCGGGCTCGTGCTCGCTGCCGGATCGCCGCTCGCGCGGCAGCTGCAGCGCAGGCTGGCGGCCAGGGCAGGGCGGAGCATCTTCTCGCTCGGGCCGCTGCTCACCGGCGCCGTCGCGGGCGGGATGATCAACCGCAGGGAGACCCGCAAGCTGGGCCGGATTCTCAGCGACGACCTGCGCAAGCGGTCGCCACATGCGGACGGCTGGCCGGACTGATCAGGCGCGCTGACCGCCATCCAGCCAGCGGTCGAGCCAGTTGAACTGCTCGGCCAGCACGTGCAGTACCGACTCCCTGGCCACGTAGCCGTGACTCTCCAATGGCAGGACCACCAGGCGGGCGATCCCGCCGTTGCCGCCAATCGCCTGGAACAGCCGCTCGGATTGGACCGGGAACGTGCCCGAGTTCGCGTCGTCGGCGCCGTGCACCAGCAGGATCGGCGCGCTGATCCGGTTTGCGTACCTGAACGGGGAGACCCGGTCGTAAATTTCGGGCACCTCCCAGTAGCTGCGCCGCTCGGTCTGGAACCCGAATGGAGTCAGCGTCCTGTTGTAGGCACCGCTTCGCGCGATGCCCGCGACGAACAGGTCGGTGTGCGCGAGCAGGTTGGCGGTCATGAAGGCGCCGTAGCTGTGACCGCCGACGGCCACCCGCGCCGGATCGGCGATACCGGCTTCGGTGAGCGCCTTGACGTGCGCTGCCCCTGCCGCCGTGATCTGCTCGATGTAGGTGTCGTTCTTCGTCTCAGGATCACCGATCACTGGCATCGTGGCGTCGGCCAGCACCGCGTAGCCGCGCAGCACGAACCACGCCGGGTCGGAGGCGGTCAGCCTGGTGAACCTGGCGGAGCTGCCGCGGACCTGGCCAGCGGTACCGGCGCTGCCGAAGTCGTGCGGGTACGCCCAGATGACCAGCGGCAGCGGGCCGTCGCGGACCGGATCGTACCCGGGAGGAGTGTGCAGCAGGCCCGAGAGCTGGACGCCGTCGCCGCGGTCGGTGCTGATCAGCCGTTTCTGCATGCCCGTGAGCCGTGGATGCGGGTCGGGCCAGGCGGTGAGCTGGCGACGCTGCCCCGAGCCAGGTCCCAGCGTGACCAGCCACAGATTCGGCGGCTCCGCCGGGCTCTCGCGCCAGATCACGGCCTGATCGGTGCTGCCTCCCGCAAAGCATGCCACGGTCTCATTCTCGTCGGCCGGGCTGTGCAGAAGCCTGGTTGTCTCCCCCGTCAGCAGGTCCCGGCGGTCGAGGAACGGTCGCTCACCGTCTGGCGTCGCACCGTCGCCGCGCAGGAATATTGCCGGGCCGTCCTGGCGGACCGTACGCGTGCCATCGGGGTGCAGCCGCATCATCGGGGTGCCAGGGTCGCCATATGCATCGTCTTCTGCAAGGTCAAACAGAACCCTGTTCCGGCTCGGGTCAGCCAGGTCGCACACCCAGGTGGTGAGCCACCGGCGGTCCCTGTCGTGCTCGGTCAGCAGCAGGCCTCCGGCCTCGTCCAGGTTGGTCCAGCCCAGGCACCGGTGGGTCACGTTGAAGGCGAGTTCAGGCTCTGAGGCAAACGGCTCGGCCAGCCGCATGATCGCGTCGCGGTGCTCGGCCGGCTTGACCGGGTCACCGCCATCTAGCGCCTCAGTCCAGACCAGCCTGGCAGGCGCGCGCTCGTCCCACGACACCTGGCGCGGGCCGGTGGGCACGCCCATACGCGGCACCTCGTCGCTGACCGGCAGGTCGGCGATCACTCTGACAAGCTCGCCCGCAGCTGACCACACCTCGACGCGCCGAGCGAAATAGGGATAAGGCACGCGGAACGAGAATGGCCGCTGCAGCCGGTAGACCAGCAGGTACCTCCCGTCGGGGGACTCGCTAATAAATTGATACAGACCTGCCGGCCCGAGCGGGGAGGCCGCGCCGGTAACCGGGTCAACCCGCTGCGGCACGGTCGTTGCAAGGGTCTCGAAAAGATCCTCGTCCGCGGCGCTGGCCAAGAGGTCCTGGAACGTGGCCATCTGCGAGCGCTTACCCGCGACCTCGGTGATCCGCGGCTCGGCCGGCGGGGGTGACCCGGCTAGTCCGTCCAGCGCCGCCCGCCCCCCGGGCGGCTCGCCGAGCACGACCAGTGACCGGCCGTCCCTGGACCACCTGACCGTGCCGCCGAGCCCGGGCGGCTCGGCTCCGAGCACGTCTCTGACCCGCAGCCCTGGCACCTGGACGGGATTAGCGCCGCTGCTCACGTCGCCGGTCCAGACGCCGATGCCGTCTGGCTCGTCGACCGTGAATGCGACCCGCTGTCCGTCGGGTGCCCAGACTGGAACGCTGACCTGGGCGTCCTCCGGCAGGGCGAGCACCCGCTCGGTGCCGTCACTGATCCGCAGGACGGACAGGCCGGTGAAGCGCCTGGTCCGCTGCCGCCCGCCGATAGCCGGGTCAAGCCGCAGTCCAGCCAGGCTGAGCCTGCGCCTGGCCAGCATGACGACCGGCGGGTGAGCCTGGTAGCGCACCAGCACCACGAACTGCTCACCTGGGGACGGCGAGGCCAGCGGCGGCGGCGGCGCGTCGATAATCGAAACCACGTCGCTGTCAGGCAGTGAATACGGCAATCCGGACCCCTCAATAGGCTCACCGGCAGCCTAGTTGCTCGCTCGCCCCAGTCAGCCCGCCCGCCACCGCCGATGATCAAGCGGATGTGGTTGTTCTATGCGCCACAACCGCTTGATCATCGAGGGGGGTCGGGGGGGTTGCGGATGATCACGCGGGCAGCACAAACCGTGATCATCGAGCCGGGGTGGTGCGATGGCGCGCTGTACCCTTGGGCACCATGATCGAAGACCGGACCCGGCGCCTGCTCGATGTCAGACTTGCCCGCGATCAGGCAGGTCAGCGGCTTCCGTCGGTCACCGCCTGCGTG
>DASWGE010000100.1:0-26372 GCA_036393895.1 Streptosporangiaceae bacterium
AGCATCTCGAGTACATGTACGGGCAGCCTGATCGTCCTGGCGGAATCGGCGAAGCCGCGCTGGATCGCCTGCCTGATCCACCACATGGCGTACGTGGAGAACTTGTAGCCCTTGGTGTAATCGAACTTCTCGACCGCCCTGATCAGGCCCAGGTTGCCCTCCTGGACGACGTCGAGTAGCGACAGGCCGCGGTCGCTGTACTTCTTCGCGACCGAGACAACCAGCCGCAGGTTGGCTTCCAGCATGTGCGCCTTGGCCCTGCGGCCGTCAGCCGCCACCGCCTCAAGGTCTGCACGGAGGTCGTCCGGCAGGTCCGCATCGGTATCCAGCTTGTGCTCGGCGTATAGGCCAGCCTCGATCCGCTTCGCGAGGTCGACCTCCTGCTCAGCCGTCAGCAGGCTGGTGCGGCCGATCGACTTGAGGTAGGTGTGCACCGAGTCGCCCATGACGGAGGTCTGGTCGTCAAGGTCCACTTCGGTGTCGTCGTCAGCAACCGCGGCGAGCTCGGCCGTCGTCGTCGTGCGGCGGTCCTTGCGGCCGCGTGGCCGACTGGACGGGCCGCGTTCGTCCCTGCCGCGCCCGGTCTCGCCAACGTCACCGAGCAGGTCGGTGTCGTCGAGCTGGGCCACGATAAGGTCCGGCCCGTCAAGCTCGATCTCGGCGAGGTCCGGCACGGCGTGAGTCACTTCGGAAGGCTCCACTTCAGAATGTCCCTGGCCGGCCGAGCCGGCGGGCGCTGCGGCGGAAGGATCACTCGCCTCGTTGCCGAGCTGGACTCCTTCATCGGCAAGCTCGCGCAAAACCGCCCGAGCTTCTGCAGGGGTAACGTTCGCCTGCTCGAATGCGTTCCGCAGTTCAGGAAGCATTAGGTATCCCTGGCGGCGTCCGCGCCGGACAAGATCGTCGACATACGTCACAGCGGCCTCGTCATCGCGACGCGCCGGGAGCGCGGTTGCAGTCCTCGGCATGAGACACCTCCGTTCATGTGCGCAGCAATTACGCAAACTCCTGGCCCGCGATCGGCAGTACCCAAGAGGCTCAGCACTTGGTATTGTGCAATGCGGGCGCTACGTATAACGCGCGACGGGTCTTTTTGTTTCCCGCGCGGCGCTAGCGTGCCGGGATATCCAGGTTGCGTCCATCGCCAAGTTGCGGTCGCCTCAGTCGGCGTCCTTGCTCGCGATATCCCTGATCAGCTGCCGGTCGGGCTTACCGGATGCCAGCATCGGCAGCTCCGCGAGGACCACCACAGCCCGGGGTGCGGCGTACCGGGGCAGGCGGTCAGCGACGTAGGTCCTGAGCTCGTCCAGGCTCGGCGGCCGGGTCGGATCCGCCGCGATAATCATGGCCGTCACCCGCTCGCCCCAGTCGTTATCGGGGGTCCCCACGACGACCGCGTCGCGCACGGACGGGCAACCGCGAAGGATCTGCTCGACCTCGCTGGCCACCACCTTCTCGCCACCAGAATTGATCACGTCATCTGCCCGGCCGCGCACTGTCAGGCGGCCGTCTCCGTCGAAGCCGCCCAGATCCGACGTGACGAACCAGCCGCCGTCGAGCGCGGCGCTGGTCAGCTCGGGAGCCAGCCGGTACCGGGAAAACAGCACCGGCCCGCGGATCCTGATCCTGCCGTCAGCGCCGCTAGCCACCTGAACATCGTCGAGCGGCACGCCGTCATAGACGCAGCCGCCGCTTGTCTCGGTCATGCCGTAGGTCGTGACTACTCGCGCGCCAGCGGCAGCGGCTTCGGCCAGCATCCCGCGCGGTACCGCGGCACCGCCGAGGAGGATGCGGCGGAATCCGGCCAGCGGCGCGCCCGCGTCGAGCAGCCTGCGCAGCTGAGTCGGGACAAGCGAGACATAACTGCAACGACCGCCCCGCTGACCTGCATCGCTGGCGAGCATCCCGGCATCGACGCGGTCTCGGACCACGGGCGTGGATCCGGCCAGCAGCGAGCGGACGAAAATGCCAAGACCGGAAATATGGTGCGCCGGCACGCAGCAGAGCCACCTCTCGCCCTGAGCAGCGCCGAGCCTATCCAGCGACGCTCTGGCCGAGGCGGTTAGTGCGGTGGCGGTGAGCTCGGCGCCCTTGGGTATCCCCGTCGAGCCCGAGGTGGCCAGGACCACGGCCACGTCATCGGCGACCCCTGGCGATGCCGGGCCCTCGGGGGCGCTCCGGCCGGCGCTGGCCGGCCTGCGGTGACCGGCCCCTGCGGGCCGTTGAAAATCCTGGGCTGTCTCCACCTTGGCCGGAGCGAACGCCGCGATCAGCTCATCGAGCCTTGCCCGCGGCAGGGAAGAATCGAGCGGCAGGATCGCGGGACCGCTGCCGTCCAGCGCTGCCGCGAGAGCCTCGAGGAACCGCCCGCCATCTGTGCCGGGCGGTAGCAGTACCGCGTGCAACGGCCGGGACGTCACGGACGTAAGGTTAATCGGCGGATTCATGCGGCATAAGCGAGGGGGAGAATTGATCGACTGGCAGTCGTCCGGGCCGGCTCCAGGACAGGAGTACACCGACATCTGCTACGCCACGGCCGAGGGGATCGCGAAGATCACGATCAACCGCCCTGAGGTCCGCAACGCGTTCAGGCCGACGACGCTCTTCGAGCTGCAGCAGGCGTTCACCGTGGCCAGGGACGACCCGGGCATCGGCGTGATCATCCTGACCGGTGCGGGCGACAAGGCCTTCTGCTCAGGTGGTGACCAGCGGATCCGCGGCGACGACGGCTACGTCGACGACCATGGCATCGGCAGGCTGAACGTGCTCGACCTCCAGGTGCAGATCCGCCGCACGCCCAAGCCCGTCATCGCGATGGTGGCGGGGTATGCCATCGGCGGCGGCCATGTGCTGCACGTCTGCTGCGACCTGACGATCGCGGCCGACAACGCGGTGTTCGGCCAGACTGGCCCCAAGGTCGGCTCTTTCGACGGCGGATACGGCAGCTCGCTGCTCGCCGCCACGGTCGGGCTGAAGAAGGCGCGCGAGATCTGGTATCTGTGCCGGCAGTACAGCGCCCAGGAGGCACTGGCGATGGGGCTGGTCAACACCGTCGTGCCGCTGGCCGACCTGGAAGCCGAGACCGTCAGATGGGCCCGTGAGCTGCTGGCGAAGTCGCCGCTCGCGCTACGGATGCTGAAGGGTGCTCTGAACGCTTACACCGACGGCGCGGCTGGGCTGCAGCAGTTCGCCGGCGACGCCACGCTGTTGTACTACATGAGCGAAGAGGCTCAGGAGGGCCGGGATGCCTACGTCAACCGGCGTGCTCCCGACTTCTCCAGGTTCCCGCGCCGCCCGTGACCCAGGTCGAAGGCAGTCAGGTCAACGGGGGGCACCGGGAGCTTCTGGCCGGGTTGCTGCCCACGCTGCGCGCCTTCGCGATCCCGCTGCGGACCAGGTTCCGCGGCATCACCGTGCGCCGGGGTGCCCTGCTGCATGGGCCGGCGGGCTGGGGCGAGTTCTCGCCGTTCGCCGAGTACGGTCCGGCTGAGAGCTCCCGGTGGCTGGCCAGCGCGATCGAGTCGGCGGCGATCGGCTGGCCGGCGCCGGTCAGGAGCGCCGTCGGGGTGAACGCCACGATTCCGGCGGTCGGGCCGCAGGCCGCTTACGATATCGCGGCCAGGTCGGGCTGCCGGACCGCGAAGGTGAAGGTCGCCGAGCGCGGGCAGGGCGAGCGCGACGACCTCGAGCGGGTGGCCGCCGTCAGGGACGCGCTCGGCCATGACGGGCGGATCAGGGTCGACGCCAACGGCGGCTGGGACACCGAGCAGGCGGCCAGCATGCTGCGGCAGCTCAGCCGGTACGGCCTGGAGTACGCCGAGCAGCCGTGCGCCACCCTGGATGAGCTGGCCAGGCTGCGCCGGCTGGTGGACGTGCCGCTCGCTGCTGATGAGTCGATCCGCAAGGCATCGGATCCGCTCGCCGTGCGCGCGGCGGGCGCCGCCGACATCGTGGTGCTGAAGGTCGCGCCGCTCGGCGGGGTGCGCGTGGCGCTGCGGGTCGCAGCCGAATGCGGGCTGCCGGTGGTCGTCTCCAGCGCGCTGGAGTCCTCCGTCGGCCTGGCCGCGGGTGTCGCGCTTGCCGCGGCACTGCCCGAGCTGCGGTATGACTGCGGGCTCGGGACGATGCAGCTGCTGACCGGGGACGTCACGAGCCGGCCGCTGCTGCCGGAAGGCGGGATGCTGGCAGTGGGTGCACGTGAGGTTGAGCCTGTACCTATCGCCGCGTGGGAATGTGATCCGGCACCCTGGCGTCGGCGGGTGCTGGCCGCCGCGGAGTTCCTCGGGTGAACCCGTCCACCGCGCTGGCCGCCACGCTCGTCGACGAGCTGATCAGGTGCGGGCTGACTGAGGTCGTGCTCGCCCCTGGTTCGCGGAGCGCGCCGCTGGCCATCGAGTTCCATCGCCGGGCGCAGGCGGGCGACCTGCGGCTGAGCGTACGGATCGACGAGCGGAGCGCCGCCTTCTGCGCGCTGGGCCTGGCCAAGGCGAGCGGGTCGCCGGCCGCCGTGCTCTGCACCTCGGGAACGGCGGCCGCGCATTTTCACGCGGCGGTGATCGAGGCGGACGAGTCGGCGGTTCCGTTGCTGGTGCTCACCGCCGATCGGCCCCCCGAGCTCCGCGGCACCGGCGCCAACCAGACGATCGACCAGTTGCGGCTGTACGGCCCCGCGGTGCGCTGGTTCTGCGAGGTGGGCGTCGCGGAAGAGCGGACCGGGCAGGACGGGTACTGGCGCAGCGCGGCCTGCCGCGCCTGGGGGCTGGCGTCGGGATCCGCCGGCGGCGTGCCGGGGCCGGTGCACCTGAACCTCGCGATGCGCGAGCCGCTGGTGCCGGACGCCCCGTTCGCGGACGGACCGCCGGCCGCCGCTGATGAGCCCTGGGGGCGGCCGGATGGCGCACCGTGGACAAGGTTCGGCGCGGCTGCCGAGCTGCCGTGGGCCGAACGCGGTCTCGTCGTGTGCGGCGATGGCGACTATGATCCAGCACCGCTGCTGAGCCTGGCCGAGCAGGCTGGCTGGCCGGTGCTCGCCGAGCCGTCATCCAACGCGCGGTGCGGATCGTGCGCGCTCGGCGCCTACCAGTACCTGCTCGCCGATCCAGGGTTCGTCGCGGCGCACCAGCCGGACGTGATCGTCTCGGCGGGCAGGCCTGGGCTCTCCCGTGGCCAGCTCGGCCTGCTGCGATCGGCCGGTCTCGGCCGACATGTGGTCATCGCCCAGGGGCCAGGCCGGTGGTCCGATCCCGCCAGGAGCGCGACTGCCGTGGCGGCTAGCGTCCGGCTGGCCGGGCGGTTGTCCGGGCCAGAGCCTGATCGGCCGTCCGGATGGCTGTCGGAGTGGCTGGAGGCGGACCGCGCGACCGCCGCCGCCGTGGACGCGATCCTGGATACCGATGACTTGCTGAGCGAGCCGAAGCTGGCCAGGGACCTGGCCGCCGCGCTGCCCGACGGCGCGCTGCTGTGGGCCGCGTCCAGCCTGCCGATCAGGGACCTAGACCAGCGGATGATCCCGAGGTCCGGGCTGCGGATCCTGGCCAGCAGGGGAGCGAGCGGCATCGACGGCCTGGTCTCGTCGGCGATCGGCGCGGCGCTCGCGCATCAGGCGGCGGGCGGTGGCCAGGCCGTCGCGCTGCTCGGTGACCTGGCGCTGCTGCATGACGCGCCCGGCTTGCTGGTCGGCGCCGGTGAGCCGCGCCCTGACCTCTGCGTGATCGTGGTGAACAACGACGGCGGGGGGATCTTCTCGATGCTCGAGCAGGCCGCGTTCCCCGGTCCGTTCGAGCGAGTCTTCGGCACGCCGCACGGGACCGGGATCGCCGATCTGGCCGCTGCCGCCGGGTTGCCGTACCGGCGGATCAAGCGGGCAACTGAACTGGCCGAGGTGCTCTCCGCAGCGGCGGCGCCCGGATCGGGCCTCAGCCTCGTGGAGCTGCGCACCGACCGCGCCGGCCAGGCCGCCCTGCGGCAGGGGCTGGCGGATGCCGCTGCCGCCGCGCTCAGGTGATCCTGACCCGCGGGTCGAGCGCCGCGTAGGACATGTCGACGATGATGTTGGCGACAACGACGAAGACGGACGCGAGGATGACGAAGCCGATCACGACCGGCTGGTCGCCCTGGCTGATCGAGGTGATCGTCTCCTGGCCCAGGCCCTGGAGGCCGAATACCACCTCGACCACGAGCACGCCGCCGAGCAGGGCGCCGATGTCGATGCCCAGCTGCGAGACGACCGGGGTCAGCGCGGAGCGGACCGCGTGCCGGAACAGGACGCGCCGCTCGGAGATGCCCTTGGACCGGGCCGTCCTGATGTAGTCCTCACCCATCGTGTCGAGCAGCGAGCCCCTGGACAGCCTGGTGTAGACGGCGGCCTGGACGATGGCCAGGGTGATCCAGGGCAGGATCATGGCGCCGAGCCAGCCGACGGGATCCGCGGTGATCGCCGTGTAGCCGGTCTGGATGAAGCTGATGCCGTGGTCGTTCAGCTGGACGAACACGAAGATGATCAGCAGCTCGCCCACGACGAACGTCGGGGCCGAGATCCCGGCGAGCACGCCGACCGTGGCGAACCGGTCGAAGAAGCTGCGCGCCCGAGTGGCGCTCAGGATGCCGACCGAGAGCCCGGCGATCAGCCAGAGCGCCACGCCGCCGATGACGACCGAGATAGTCGGTGGCAGGTCCTGCTTGATGACCGTCGTGACCGGCTCCTGCAGGAAGAAGGACTTGCCGAGATTGCCCTGCACAAGGTTGGTCAGGAAATGCCAGTACTGGGCCGTGACGGGCTTGTTCAGTCCGTAATACCTGCTCACCTCGGCTATGACCGCGGGCGTGGCGGCCCGGCCCGCCAGGTTGCGTGCCACAGCCTGCTCCGGCACGGCCGTGAAGAACAGGAAGAACGTGCCCGTCGCGACGACCCAGAGCACGAGGATGCCGGTGAGGATCCGGCGGAAGAGGAAGCGCGCCATGCCCAAAGCTCAGCCCTCCCCGCCCGCCGGCACGACGAGGCCCACGCCTAGGTCCGCGTCCTGGCCGGCCTGACCGCGGCGCTTGCCGCGCTTGCGCCTGGAGGCCTTGCTGCCGGCGAAGATGCGCTCGGTGCGCGGGTCCATGGCGTCCCGGATGCCGTCGCCGAGGAGGTTGAATGCCAGAGTGGTGATGAGCAGGGCGGCGGCCGGGAAAACCACGTACCACCAGGAGGTCTGGTAGAAGCTCTGTGCCTCGCCGAGTATGTTCCCCCAGCTCGGCGCGGGCTCGGGGATGCCGATGCCGAGGAAGGACAGGGTAGCCTCGAACGTCACGGCGGTCGGGATGTAGAGGGTGGCGAGTACGAGGACTGGGCCGAGCAGGTTCGGCAGGATGTCGATGAACATGATCCGCCACGGGCCGGCGCCGATCGATCGCGCGGCCTCGATGTATTCCTTTTCTTTCAGCGACAGGGTCTGGCCGCGCACGATCCGGGAGATCCCGGCCCAGGAGAAGAACGTGATCACACCGATCACAATGGCCAGGCTGGGGTGGAAGACGGCCGCCAGGGCGAGGGCAAGCACGATGAACGGGAACGCCAACGCGGCGTCGATGACCCTGGCGAGAAACGTATCGACGAGCCCGCCGAAGTAGCCGGCGATCAGGCCGATACTCACGCCGGCCACGGTGGCGATCGCGGTGGTGAGGATGCCCACGAACAGCGAGATCCGCGCGCCATAGGCGATCCGAACCAGCAGGTCCCGGCCGATCTCGTCGGTGCCCAGCAGGAAGCCGTGGGTCCCTGGGCCGACCGGTTGCCCGGAGGCGTCCTCGCCCGTGTTAGGGAATGCGACGTCAACGCCGTGCCCGGTCGCGTGGGCGATCAGCGGCGCGGCCAGCGCGAAGAGGATGACCAGGCCGATCACGATGACCGAGATCACGGCGACGTTGTCGTTGCGGAGGCGGCGCCAGGTGAGTTGCCATTGGCTGCGGCCTTCGATGGCTTGGGCGGGTGCATCCTGCACCGCGGTGGCCTGGAACTGGACTTCGGTGATGCTCATCGTTGTTGCCTCCGGTCCGCCCGGGCGAGGATCTCGCCCTCCTGTACTGGGAAGTGGCAGGCGGTGAGGTGGGTCCTGGGGTCACTGGCCTTGGCTTCCAGGGCTGGTTCGTCAGTGGCGCACAGATCCTGGGCTTTGGGGCAGCGGGGGTGGAAGCGGCATCCGCTGGGGGGGTTGATGGGGGAGGGGACGTCGCCGGTGAGGATGATGCGCTGGCGTTCGGCGGCGGCGTCGGGGTCGGCGGCGGGCGCGGCGGACAGCAGGGCGGCGGAGTAGGGGTGGCGGGGGTGGTCGTAGACGGCGTCGCCGGGTCCGGATTCGGCGATCCGGCCGAGGTACATGACGGTGACGGCGTTGCTGACGTGGCGGACGACTTCGAGGTCGTGGGCGATGAACAGGTAGGACAGGCCGAAGTCGGCCTGGAGGTCGGCGAGGAGGTTGAGTACCTGGGCCTGGATGGAGACGTCGAGGGCGGAGACTGGTTCGTCGCAGATGATGAGCTTGGGGCGCAGGGCCAGGGCGCGGGCGACGCCGATGCGCTGGCGCTGGCCGCCGGAGAATTCGGCGGGGAACCGGTTAAAGTGCTCGGGGTTGAGGCCGACGCGAGCCATCAGGTCCTGGACGGCGCGCTTGCGCTCGGCGCCGGTGGCGGTCTTGTGGACGGCGAAGGGGTCGCCGATGATGGCGCCGACCCGGCGGCGGGGGTTCAGGGACCCGTAGGGGTCCTGGAAGATCATCTGGATCTCCCGGCGGACCGGTTGCATGGTGCGGCGGGACAGGTTGGTGATATCGCGGCCCTGGAAGTAGACCTTGCCGGAGGTGACCGGGATCAGCCCGGCGATGCACCGGGCCAGGGTCGACTTGCCGCACCCGGTCTCGCCGACCAGGCCAAGCGTCTGACCCCGCCGGATCGTCAGCGACACCCCATCCACCGCCTGCACATGCGCGACGCTGCGGCGCAGCAGGCCGTTGCCGTGGACCGGGAAGTACTTCACCAGGTTCTCGACCCGGACCAGCACATCGTCATCGACACCCGGACCGGTGATAAACGGGTCCACTGCCGTACCGCTCAGCGTCTCGCTCATGCGATCACGCTTCCTTCTGATTCGGGGGCGGCGGCGATGGCCTCGGCGACCTGGGCGGCACGCTGACTGCGGCCAGCTTCGACGGCGCGGGTGCGGAGGCGTTCGGCGTCGTCGGTCAGGCCGATGGCGGCCGCCGGGAGCCAGCAGGCGGAGCGGTGCTCGCCGGCGTCGCCGACGGCGAAGAGTTCGGGCTGGTCGGTCAGGCAGCGGTCCATCACGTAGGCGCAACGGGGATGGAAGGCGCAGCCGGGTGGGAGCCGGATCAGGCTGGGCGGCTGGCCGGTGATGGGGCGGAGCCGGTCGCCGGCGGCGGCGGAGCTGTGCGGAATGGATTCGAGCAGGCCCTTGGTGTAGGGGTGGTGGGGCTGGTAGAAGATGTCGCGCTTGGTGGCTTTCTCGGCTGCGCGGCCGGCGTACATGACCATGACGTCGTCGGCGATGTCGGCGACGACGCCGAGGTCGTGGGTGATCATCAGCAGGGCCGTGTCGGAGTCTTGCTGCAGCCGCAGCAGCAGGTCCAGGATCTGGGCCTGGACGGTGGCGTCCAGCGCGGTGGTGGGCTCGTCGGCGATGATCAGCTTGGGGTTCAGCGAGATGGCCATGGCGATCATGGCGCGCTGCCGCATGCCGCCGGAGAACTGGTGCGGGTAGTCGTTGACCCGTTCCCGTGGACGGGGGATGCCGACGTGGCCGAGCAACTCGATTGCCCGCTCGGTAGCCTGAGCCTTGGTGACCGACTTGTCGTGAGCCCGGATCATCTCGCAGATCTGCCAGCCGACCTTGTACAGCGGGTGCAGGCTGGTCAGCGGGTCCTGGAAGATCACCGCGATCTCCTTGCCGCGGATCTTCTGCAGCGACTTCTGATCTAGGCCGACCAGGTTCACCCCGTCGAAGACGGCTTTGCCGGAGATCTGCCCGCCTGGGGTCAGCCCCAGCAGGCTCTGGGTCAGCACCGTCTTCCCTGACCCGGACTCACCCACGATCCCCAGCGTCCGGCCCCGCTCTACCGAGAACGAAACCCCCCGGACTGCCTGCACGACGCCATCAGCAGTCGGAAAGCTAACCTGCAAATCCGAAACCTCAAGCAGGCTCATCGTTCTTCCTCCACAAATCGGTCATAGCGTTAGAGCCCACCCTCGCGAGACTGCTGGTTGCGGGAAGTGTAATCCGTGACGTACCTAAACGATATTCGCGATAGTCAAGCTTTGGTGCCCGGGCGACGGTCCGGCCGGAATGCGCAAGGCATCCCGGCCGGACCGCCAGCTCTAGCTCAGCTAGGGCTTGTTCGGGTTGAGCCAGAGATTCGTGATGTCCGGCCCGCCGATGTTCGGCGCGTAGGTGACGGCCGTCGCGCCGGCGTTCTGCACGCGCGCGCTGGTGTAGAACGGCGCCTGCTGCTCAATCAGTGGCACGATCACAGCGTTCTGCATGACCGTCACGTCTGCCGCGTGCCACAATGCCGCGGACTGCGACAGCGGTGCCGCTTCGGCCTTGGTGATCTGGTTGTCCAGCGTCTTGCTGCTGAAGCAGCCGTAGTTGTTGGTGTTGAGCACGCACCGGGTACGGAACAGCGGGTCCATGATGGTGCGGCCGTTCGGGCCGAACCAGTCAGGGATCCAGCCCGCCTGACCCATGTCCCAGGTGCCCGGCTTGTTATTGACCGGGGCGTTGCCGAGGTCGACGAAGAAGCTCGAACCCGGCTCCGGCTTGCCAACCAGGTTCACCCCGCATGGCTTCAGGCTGGCCTGGATTGCCGCGAAGACCCGCTGGTTGACGCTGTCGTTCGCGTACAGGTAGGTCAGCGAGACGCCCTTGGCGTAGCCCGCCGCAGCGAGCGTCGACTTGCACTTGGCGGGGTCGCCCTGGCCGTTCTTGTCCGGGTACAGGTTGTAGGGCTGGTAGCCGACGTTGCCTGGCGGGATGGCCGTGCTGATGACCTTCGCCACAGCGGGGCCGCCCAGGGCCTTCACCACGGCGACCTTGTTGATCCCGTACTCGATTGCCTGGCGGACCTTCAGGTTCTTCATCGCGCCGCCGCTATTCGGGCTGCGGACGTTGAACACCGTGTACGGGACCGTCGAGCTCCACGGCCAGACCTTGAACTTGGGGTCGTGCTTGGCCAGCAGGGTCGGGATAGCGGTCGGCTCGACGCCGGTGTCGTCCACCAGGTCGTAAGTGCCGGTCTTGCCCGCCTGCATGTCGGCCAGCTGGGTCGCCGCCGAGGTCACGCCCATGGTCATGGTGATCGAGTTGACGTACTGGTGCCGGATGGAGTCGGTGGACTGCTTCCACGCCGGGTTCTTCTGGAAGACCATCGACTTGTTGGGCGTGTACGAGGTGATCTGGTACGGGCCGTCCGAAATCGTGTGCAGGCGCAGCGGCAGGCTGTCCGGCACGTACTTGTCGTACTCCGCCGGCCTGGCCGAGGTGAACGGCATCGCCAGCATGTAGATGAAGTCACCCGCCGGCTGGCTCAGGTTGAATACGAGCGTCGAGGAATTCGGAGCGCTCAGGCCTGAGATGTTGTGCGAGTTCTGGAAGTTCGCGATGTTCGTCCCGGTCGGCTTGTTCGACTTCTTGGCGAAGAACGCGGTCTCGGCATCGCAGTACTGGGTAAGCCCGGCGATGGTCGAGCTGAAGTAGCCCAGGTTGCCGACCGGGCTGACCGGGTTGCAGAACGCCTTGTACTCGCGGATGAAGTCCGCCGCGGTCACCTGGCGCGCCGGGCTGGTGTTCCAGTCCACGCCCGGCTTGATGTGGAAGGTGTAGGTCTTGCCGCCGTTGCTGATCGTCGGCATGCTAGTGGCCGCGTCGGGAACTGGGGTGATGTCCTTCTTCCAGCCCGCCGAGCTGAACGACGGGTCCGGCACGGTCGGATAGGCCATGAGCTGGCGCGTGTAGGCCTTCTCCAGGATGTAGTCCGCGGTGTAGTACGCCGGGACGGGGTCGAGGTGGTCGGGGCCGGACGCGGCGACGATCCTCAGAGTTCCGCCGAAGACGGGCTTATTGGCGTTATTACCTCCGCCGGTTCCGCCCGAATTCGAACTGCTGCAGGCTGCGAGGCCGGCCACGGCCAGCCCTGCCGTCGCCAAGGCGGCAATTCGATGGATCTGACGTGTCATGAGCAAACTCCTTCTAGCCTGGGGTTTCCACAGGCAGTCCGTATTACCTTCTGTGGGTACACGGAATTGAACCCGCCGTCTACCGGCGGCGGGGAAGCGGTCGCGGGCATTTACGCAACCGCAATCACCCCGTGACAATCAGAGGGCACCAGACGGATAAATCGGGCAAGTGCCGAGATCGTACCATGACTATGACCCTGACCATCCCGGCCAGCCGCGAGCGCGCTCAGCGGGCCTGACCCCGGCGGCGCGGCGAGGCGGGCGGCACCTAGCCGTTGTTCAGCCAGACGTTCGTGATATCCGGGCCGCCGATGTTCGGCTGGTACACGACCGCCGAGGTGCCGGCCTGCTCCACGTTCGCGCTCGAGTACATCAGCAGTTGCTGTCTCAGCAGCGGGACGATGACCGCGTTGCTCATCACGTTGTGGTCAGCCTTGCCCCAGAGCGTGCCCGCCCGGCTGGTGCTGGTCGCCGACTCGGCCTGCTCGATCAGGCTGTTCAGCTGAGCGCTGCGGTAACAGCCGTAGTTCGTCGTGTTCTGCACGCAACTGGCCTGGAACATCGGCGACAGGATGGTGCGGCCGTTGTCGCCGAGCCAGTCAGGGAACCAGCCCGGCTGGGCCATGTCCCACGTGCCCGGCTTGGTGTTGCCCGGCGCGTTGCGCAGGTCGATGAGGAACCTCGAGCCTGACTCCGGCTTGCCGTTGAGGTTGACTCCGCATGCCCGCAGGCCCGCGCGGACCGCTTCGAATATCGCCTGGCTGATGCTGTCGTTCGGGTACAGGTACGTCAGCGACAGGCCATTCTTGTGCCCGGCCCCGGCGAGCATCGACTTGCACCTGGCCGGCTCGCCCTCGTGGTGGTTGGTGCTCGGGTACAGATCGTAGTTCTGATAGCCCACGTTCCCTGGCGGGATCGCCGTGTTGAGGATCTTGGCGACGGTCGCCCCGCCGACGACCTTCTGGACGGCACCCTTGTTCACCCCGTACTCGATCGCCCGGCGGACCGTGAGTTTGCCCATGGCGCCGCGGTTGTTAGGGCTACTGAGGTTGAACACGATGTAGGGCAGCAAGTTGCTGCCCGGCCAGGCGCGGAACTTGGGATCGTGCGTGGCATCGAGAGTCGTGATCTCGCTCCCCGCGATGCTGGTGTCGAGCGCCAGGTCATACTGGCCGGTCTTGATGTCGTTGAACTGGGTCTGCGCGTCAGAGACGCCAATCGTCACCTGGATCGTCTTCACGTACTGGTGCCGGTTGGGGTCAGTGGACTGCTTCCACGCCGGGTTCCGCGACATCGTGATCGACCGGCTCGGCACGTACGAGGTGATCTGGTAGGGGCCATCGGAGATCGTGTGCTGGTCAAGCTCGAGGCTGTTCGGCACGTAGTCGTCGTATTCCACCGGCCTCGCGGAGGCGAACGGCAGCGCCAGCATGTAGATGAAATCGCCGGCCGGCTGGATCAGGGTGAACTTGATGGTCGATGGGCTCACCGCGGTAATGCCCGAGATGGTATGCGTGTTCTGGAAGTTCGCGATGTTAGCCGCCGTCGGCGCGTTCTTCTTGCTCGCGAAGAACTTGACCTCGGCGTCGCAGTACCGCTTCAGGCCCGCGATGGTGGCCGTGTAGTACAGCGGGTTCCCGACCGGGCTGACCGGGTTACAGAACGCCTTGAATTCCCGGCTGAAATCTACCGCGGTCACCTGACGCGGCGGGTTGGTGTTCCAGTCGACGCCCTGCTTGATGTGGAAGGTATAGGTCTTGCCGCCATTGGTGATCCCGCCGTTGGACGTGGTCGGGATCGCGGTCGCGACGTCAGGTGCCGGCGTGATGTCTTTGGTCCAGCCAGACGAGGTAAGGCTCGGGTCAGGAACGGTGGGATACGTCAGCAACTGCCGCGCGTAACCACGCTCGAGTATGTAGTCAGCGGTGTAGTAAGCCGGGACCGTGTCGATGTGGTCCGGTCCGGACGCGGCTATGAGCTTGAGCGTTCCGCCGTAGACGGGGCTGGAGCCCGAGGATGTGCTGCCCAATGAACTGGTGCAGGCGGCGCTGAGTCCGGCCGCTGCCAGGCCAGCAATCACCGTCATGGCAATCCGCTGGAAACGACGTGTCATGGGCGGGCTCCAGTAGTCTGAGTAACTGCGTGTAATTAAAGCAGCACACTCTGTAACTGCTTGCAGCCGGGCGGGACCTCTATCTGCCCTTCACCGACCACGGCCGCCAGCCTTTATGCAACCCAGGTCCTTCTGTGACCATGGGGATAACGGAGCGCCTGAATTAGCCTTCCAGCGCGTACCGCATCGGCCAGAACTTGGTCTGCGCCTCGGCCACCTCTGCGGGCGGGTCGGAATCGGCCACGATGCCGCAGCCAGCGAAGAGCCTGGCGTTGCGGCCGGCCACCAGCCCGCAGCGCAGCGCGATGCCCCATTCGCCATTCCCCCTGGCGTCGACCCAGCCGACCGGGCCGGAGTAGCGGCCGCGGTCCATGCCCTCGAGCTCGCGGATCAGCTCCATGGCCGCCTCGGCCGGAGTGCCGCAGATCGCGGCGGTCGGATGCAGGGCGGCCGCCAGCGCGAGCGCGGAGTGATTCGCGGCTTCGGCGGCCGGGAGCTGGCCGTCCACCCGCGTGGCCAGATGCTGCAAGTTCGCCAGCTGCAGCAGCGAGGGCTGCTCGTCGACCCGCAGGTCGGCGCAGAGGGGCTGGAGCGCCGCGCGCACGTCAGCGACCGCGTAGTGATGCTCCTCACGGTCCTTCGACGAGGCGAGCAGGGCCGCGCCAAGCGCGCGGTCGGCTGCAGGCGTGCCGCCGCGCGGCATCGTCCCGGCCAGGACCAGCGAGTGGAGCTGGCGGTCGGTCCGGCGGATCAGCAGCTCGGGAGTCGCGCCCAGCAGCCCGTCGCAGGCGAAGGTGTAGCAATCGGAGTATCGTCCGGCCAGCCTGGAGAGCAGCACCCGCGCGTCGATGTCAGCCGCTGCCGTCGCATTCAGCTCGAGGGCGAGCACCACCTTGCGCAGGCTGCCCGCCGAGATGGCCGCCACGGCTGCCGCGACGGCGCGCTCCCACTGCGGCGCGGTCAGGCTGCCGTCCGCCCAGCGCACAACGGTGGGCGTGACCGGCGGTGGGGGAACGGGCAGTCCGTCCGGCGCCGGTTCAGCCCGCACCCGGTCTGCTGGCCCGATCGTGGTGAGCCAGGCCGCACCGTCCCGGCGGCCGAGCACAGTGCTTGGCACGACTAGCACCGACCCATCCGAGGCCGGATCGAACGTGAAGCTGCCGAAGGCAACAGGGCCCGTGCCAGGGACCGCCACGTCGTCGGCGACGCGCGCGCTGTCGAAAAGCTCGCGAAGCCATTTCTCGCCGGTCACGAACCTGTCCTGGCCGGCCGGCAAAGTGATCTTCGCGGCGGTGCCCCAGCCCACTAGGCCGTCACCGCGCCGTACCCAGGCCAGCGCGCTGGGCTCGGGAAGACGGTCGATCAGGTCGCCGGGATCTGCGATAGGGATTGTCCGCACGTCCAGGCGGCCTGGCGTCCGTTCGGCCGCTTCGTCGTGCTGATGCCCCACGGCAGACAACTTTACGTGCGTGGCCTTCGTGGCCATTGCACCGGTTCTGGCCTGGCCGCATCGCAGCTTGGCGGCGGGGCGGTGCTAGAGCAGGCTGAGCTGGACTCCGTGCTGGCCGTCCGTCCGCGCATCGTCTGCGGCCCGCGTTACCGGCGGCGCCAGGTGTCGCAGCCTGCGCGCGGCTGCCGGGGTCGCGCTGCCCACCCCGTATTGCGCCGCCAGTTCGGCGACGCAGGCCGAGATCCGCCGCTGGTAGTCCTTGGGGGCGTAGGCGCCTGAGCCGTACAGCTGCCGGTACCTGGGGACAAGGTCGCGATGGTGCTCGGCCAGCCAGGCCAGGAACCACTCGCGCGCGCCAGGCCGCAAATGCAGCACGATCGGCGTGACGCTGGCCGCGCCCGCGGCGGCTATCTGCCGGACGGTCTCAGCCAGCTGGCCGGGCGAGTCGGTCAGGAACGGCAGCACGGGCCCCATCAGGATCCCGCATCGCAGCCCCCGGCCGGTGATGGCCGAGCAGGCGTCAAGCCGCCGCTGCGGGCTCGGCGTGCCAGGCTCCACCAAGGCGGAGAGGTCGGCGTCGGCGAAGCCGACGGACATGTTCAGGGCGACCGACGTGACTTCCGCGGCCTCCTCGATCAGGTCGAGGTCCCTGAGCAGGAGCGTGCCCTTGGTCAGGATGGAGAACGGGTTCCTGGCGTCACGCAGCGCCGCGATGATGCCGGGCATCAGCCGGTACCTGCCCTCGGCACGCTGGTAGCAGTCGACGTTCGTGCCCATCGCGATGTGCTCGCCGGACCACCGCGGCCTGGCGAGTTCCCTACTCGCCAGCTCGGCCGCATTCACCTTGACGATGATCTTGGAGTTGAAGTCAAGCCCGGCGTCGAGGTCGAGGTAGGTGTGCGTGTAGCGGGCGAAGCAGTAGACGCAGGCGTGCCCGCAGCCACGGTAGGGATTGATCGTGTACTGAAATGGCATCCTGGAAGCCGCGGGCACCTTGTTGATAATCGACTTGGCGTACACCTCGTAAAACGTCATGCCGCGGAAGCCGGGCGTGTCGAACGTCCGAGCGACAGCATCCCGCCCGAACAGCGCCGGCTGCGGTCCGAGGCCGGCGGCGCTGCGCGGGCCGGGCGCTTCCGCGCCTGGCGTGCCGGAATCGCCATGGCCTGCACCGCTGCCAGCCTGACTGGCTGGCGGGCCGGCGTCCTCGTCCAGGCGCAGTCCATCCCATCGCATACGAGTACTATAGAACAGGAGTTCGAGTCCATCAACAAAGATATTCTCGTGGCTAGCCTTTGGTCATGCTGAGGTAAATAATCGTCCAACAGGGGTTAGTAAGAAAAAGTCCCGTCGCTCGGTCGAGCGGCGGGCGGCGGCGGAGGTGACACGTGGCGCTTCCCATGGATGAGCAGCGCATCCTCGAGGAAATGGAGCGCATGCTCGCCGCCGACGATCCGAAGCTTGCCGCGCGGCTGGCCGCGTTCGGCCAGCCTGGCTTCGGGCACGTCCTGCGCACGAGGCGGGCACGGGCAACCATGTCGGCCATGGCCCTGGTCCTGATCGCGGCCGTCGCCGCCGTGATCTTCATGATGAGCTCGTTGCGGCCCGGCGGCGCCACGAACGGCACCGGGCAGCGGTCGGCGCAAGTGGCGACGCGGCCACCCGTGCGGCCGGCGAAGACGGCTGAGCCCCGCGTCAGCACGTGCGCCGCCACTCTCGCGCCGGAGTGCGGCAAGCAGTGGACGCCGGCCAGGCCCCGGCCGCAGTCCGCGAACCTGGCACCCAGCGGCTAGCAGCGGCCCGCCCGGCACAACCGCTATTCTCATGCCATGCCGCCGCACGAGGATCAGATTGAGGGCGTGACCCACCGTGTCGTCGATGTCGGCGGCCTGTCCATGCACATCGCCGAGGCAGGCACCGGGCCGCTCGTGCTCCTGCTGCACGGCTTTCCCGAGTCCTGGTATTCCTGGCGTCATCAGCTCGTGGCGCTGGGGGCGGCCGGCTACCACGCCGTGGCGCCCGACCAGCGCGGTTACGGCCGGACCGGCGGCCCCGACGATGCCGAGTCCTACACGATGCTGCATCTGGTCGGCGACGTCATCGGGCTGATGGACGCGCTCGGCGCTGAACAGGCTGTGCTGGCGGGCCACGACTGGGGCGCACCGGTCGCGTGGAACACCGCGCTGCTTCGCCCGGACCGGATCAGGGGCGTGATCGGCCTGAGCGTTCCCTACACGCCGCGCGGCAGCACGCCCCCGGTCGAGATGCTGCGGGCGCTATTCACCGACGGCTTCTACATCTGTTATTTCCAGCAGCCGGGAGTCGCTGATGCCGAGCTGAGCCGTGATCCGCGGGAAACGTTCCGGCGCCTGCTCACCGCCGCTTCCGGCGATGGTCAAGCAGGCGGGGTTCCGGTCGTGCCGCCGGGCGGGAAATTCCTTGACCTCTGCCCTGAGCCCGCCGAGCTGCCCGCTTGGCTGACCGAGCGTGACATCGAGGTCTTCGCCGCCGAGTTCACCGAGTCTGGTTTCACCCGGCCGCTGAACTGGTACCGCAGCATGGACCTGAGCTGGGAGCTGATGGCGCCGTGGCAGCATGCCATCCTTCGGGTGCCCGCTGCCTACCTGGCCGGGGACCGCGATCTGGCCGTGAGCTTTCTCGGCGGCCCTGCGGTACTCGATAACCTCGTGAGCGTCGTGCCTGACCTGCGGGATGCCCGCCTGCTGGCCGGGTGCGGCCACTGGACCCAGCAGGAACGTCCAGGCGAGGTCAGCGAGGCTATGGTCAGCTTCCTGGCCCGGCTGGGCTAAGGGCCAGCTCGTCGCGGATCTCCCGCCAGAGGTCGCGGTAGTAGCGGGCCGCCTGGCTGCGTGGCGCCGATGCCGTCACCGGAACGCGCTGCACCGACATCCGCTCGATCGCCGACAGCGCCGGTATCGCCGTCGCCGCCACGTCGGCGCGGCAGGCCGGCAGTTCCTCGGCGATCTCGCGGTGCAGGCGCTTGCGGCGGTCGATCATCGAGAAGAACGCCAGGATGCGCGGCCGGTGCCGGTCCAGCCCGGCTACGAACTCGGTGAGCTGATCAAGAGTCCGCACCGACAGCGTGGTCGGGATGAGCGGGACGAGCAGGAGGTCGGCAGCACGCAAGACGTTCTCAGAGAGCAGCGAGATGCCGGGCGGGCAGTCAAGCACGACGAGGTCAAATTCGCCCTGCAGCGGGCTGATAAGCCCGCGCAGCCGGGATTTGCGCTGGCTATCGAGGTGCAAGTCGAGATTGCGGTAGGTGAAGTCCGCAGGCAGCAGATCAAGGTTGTCGAAGTCGGTGGCCTTGATCGCGTCGTCAACCTGCCGTCTTCCCGCGATCAGGGCCTTTCCGCCGCCCTTGACCCGAGGCTTGACCCGGAACAGGAAGCTGGCCGCCGCCTGCGGGTCAAGATCCCACAGCAGGACCCGGAATCCGTCCGCAGCCGCAAGGCAGGCGATGTTCACCGCGGCAGCCGTCTTGCCGACGCCGCCCTTGATGTTGTACGCCGCGATGACCTTCATTCCCCCGCCCTCACCGCCCCGGCCGCCCTCACCGCCCGGCCGTCCTGGTCAGCGCGGCGATCCTGGCCTGGCCGCGCGGGCTGGCGAAGTCCGCGAACCGGCCGGCGAACTCACCTCGCGCGCCGCGCTGCCTGACCGCCAGCGTCGCGGCGATCTCGCCCATGGCGAGCATTGTCTCGGCGGGGGCGCTGCGATCGGCCATCATCCGCCTGGCGAAAGCGCGCAGCTCAGCCTGCTGCACCTCGGTGTCCTGGAATTCGCCCAGGCAGTCCTGCAGCGCCTTCAGCTCGTTCACCGCCCGCCACTGCTCGGCCGGGTCATGCAGGGACGCGAAGACCTCGAGCAGGTAGCGGAGCTCCTTGCAGCGCTTGCGCAGGTCGTGCAGTGCCTGCGGGGGAGAGCTGGCGTCGATGGCGCCGCCGGAGCGCAGCACCCGCTGGTGCGCGCTGGCGATGCGGCGCGCGGCGAACTTGCCGGTCGCTCGCCGGCCCGGCGAATCGGCCACCCCGTCGAGATCGTGCGGCCAGCGGCCGGCAAGCTCAGAGAACCGGGCAGAACGCAACCCCTTGGCGAGCTGCCGCTGCGAAGCGGCCCGCTGCCTCCTGAGATACTCATGGAACGGCCAGAGTTCCGTTTCGGTCCCCGCGATCAGCTTGGCGGCCATGGCGCTGTAGCCGAGCAAATACACGTCGAGGTCACGGGTCGGCGTGGTCAGATCGCCGAGCCACTTGAATTCGGGCCGGTACTGTCCGACCAGGCCGGCCGGCAGGACTGACCCGGCCAGCTTGAGCACGGACCTTGACCGCCGGACGGCGACCCTCAGGTCGTGCAGGAACTCGGTATCGATGTCGCGGATGGTGCCTGGCACATTGGCCAGCGCCGTATCGAAGAGCCTGGCGAGGACGGTGCAGACGGCGAGGGCCGCCGGCATGCCGGCGGTTAGCCGCACGTCGATCTTGCTGGTGTAATCTCCTGGCCTGCGGCCGGCCGCGCGCAGGGCCGACTCGAAAGAAGAGTGCTCAGCGGCAGCGATGCCGGGGCCGAGCGCGAGCGCGTCGGCGAACTTGGATGCCTGCGCTTGGTATCCGCGCAGTGGACTGACCGCCACCCGCGCGGGCACCTCGACCCGAGCGGGCACCTCGGCCCGCCGCGGCCCGGTCAGCGCCATCTCGTCGATGGCGAGCATGGCGATCGTCTTGCCGTCGGAGTTGAGCGCTCGCCGGCGGGCCTGCACGACAGTCGCTTGCGCCACGGGCAGCAGCGCCCGAACGCCCACGATCGGGGCAAGGTGCTCGCGCAGCGGTCCTACTGGCAGGTCGTCGATCATCGCGGGCCAGCGCAGCCCCCTGGCCACCTCGGCCGCGACGGGCTCGCCGTCCCTGGCGGTCAGCACGAGTTCGGACCTGCCGCGGCCCGCGGTGCATTCCAGGTTCAGTCCGGCCCGGAACAGCCGCCAGTCGAACGTGTCAAGCCAGGTACGGCGCAGTGTCCGCGACGGCCCGGCCTTGACGACGCTGAACCTGGGGTCGCACATGGGCGGGAGGCCATTACCTGGCGGGCGCGCATCGTCGGCCGGGACTAGGATGAACTCCCGCACACCGTTCTGCAAGAGCACAACCTCGCAATTCTAGCGATCCAGGTAATTCGGGCAGTCGACGCATTCAGGTTCAGGCTGCGTTAGGTCGTGTCAGTTCCGCCAGTTCCGCCAGCCTACCGGCTGCGGCCGCAACCGGGCGTTTACCTACCCGTCACCGCAGCTTCGCTTTCAGGTCGGATAGGTGCGGTGCCGCCGGGGATTTCGCCGCGCCAGGTGTCCTGCTCGCCGGCCCGTCAGGGTTAGTGCTCTGGGGCCCGGCTAGAAGGCCGTCAGCTGGAGCCAGCGATCCAGCAGGCCGGCCTCGCCAGTGACCTGGACCGTGCTGTCGGCCGGAGCGACCCGGCCCATCAGCACGAGCAGCAGATCGGCCGCGGGACCGGCGAGCGTGGCGTCGCCGCCGCCGTGCCCGGACAGCACCTCAACGCCGTCGTTCGCCGAGTGCCTCACCAGCCACTGGTCCGTCGGGCCTGGCCCGGGATCGGTCACCTGAACCTGCAGCGAGCTTCCCGGCGGAACCGCGGCGGCCAGATCGTGCCCGCCCGCATTGAGGCGGCTCATCACGGTGAGCCATTCATCGATCGCGTCGGCCGCCTGCCCGGCCTGGATGTCGACAGCTTCGCCCGCGGCAAGCTGCGCGTCGGCGCAGTGCACGAGCGTCTCGTGCGCCATCCGGCGGGCCCAGAACACCGCAGGGCGCATCGTGCCGAACGCCCACACTCGGTCATCACCCGCGTTCCTGACCGCGTCGATAAGCCGGGCGGCACCGTCGGTCAGCCAAAGCGCCCGTTCGGCCGCGCTGGCGGGAGACTTGCCGTCGGGCACCGAGCGAAACTCGATGAACCGCTCCGACCTGGTGCCGACGATCTCGGCTGCCCACCGGTGTGCCCGCCCGACGTGCGTCGCCAGCTGGCGAATGGTCCAGCCGGGGCAGGTCGGTATCGGCAGATCCGGATCCTCCCGGTCCACCAGGCCAGCAAGCGCGGCCGTTGTGGCGTCGAGTTCGTCGAAGAGCAGCTCGGCAGACAGCACGGGCGTCCCAGAGTGCCAGGTCAGCGGCAGCCGCAGGCGCCGCCGCAGCAGCCTCCGCCGGCCTCGGCTGGCCCGCTGGTGCCGCGCGCGGAGCCAGCCCTGCCGCCGACCGAGATCGTGGAGAGCAGCCGCACGGTGTCGTCGTGACCCTGCGGGCAGGTGCACGGCGCGGACGACTCGCTCATCGGGCGGGTCTGCTCGAAGGTGTCGCCGCAGGCTCGGCAGCGGTACTCATATCGGGGCATGCTACTGATCCTACGCTGGCAGTCGGCTTACCGGCGGGCAGCTAGCCCGTGGGTCCGGTTAATGCTCGGTGGCGGCTCCGTCTGGCAGTCAGATTGCCGCGGCGGCCGTATCCGGCTGCCCTGTGGCCCGGGCCGCGGTCTCCGGTTCCTGGGCGTCGTCCGGCGCGTCGTAGTAGAACTGGCCACCGCGCAGCAGCGACACGACCGCCCCAGCCAATGACATGGCGATCGCGACGCTGAACACGATGACCAGGCCGTGGTGGAATGGCCCAGAGATCAGGTGCGGGAAATACTCCTTGCTGGTCAGCACCGCGGCGTCCGGCTTGCGCAGGCGCCCGAGCACGCCGGACGGCCGCAACAGGCTGCCGATTGGGTTGTAGCCGAGGAATGACGCGAACAAGGTGCTCACCGGGGGCAGGCTGGCGGCATGGGCCGCCAGCGGTGCGGGCACGCCGTGCGCACGCAGGCCCGCGCTGAGCGTGCGGGGCAGCGTGGCCGCGAGCCCGGCGATCATGAGCGAGAAGAAGATACCGATGGACAGCGACATTCCGGAGTTCTGGAACGTGGATCGCATGCCCGACGCCGCGCCCCGGTACCTGGCCGGCACGCTGCTCATGATGGCTGATGTGTTGGGCGACGCGAATAGGCCGGAGCCGAGCCCATTGCACAAGATGATCAGCGCGAAGAGCCAGTAGTGGAAGTCCACCGGAAGCAGCAACAGGCCGGCAAAGGCGGCGGCGGACACCAGCAGGCCCGTGGTAGCGAACGGACGCGGGCCGTACCGGTCGGACAGGTACCCGGAGACCGGCCCGGCGATCAGGAATCCGGCGGTGAGCGGCAGCAGGAAGATGCCCGCCCGCAACGGCGTCTCAGCGAAGTCGTAGCCGTGCAGCGGCAGCCAGATTCCCTGTAGCCAGATGATCAGCATGAATTGCAGGCCGCCCCTGGCGACCGAGCTCATCAGGCTCGCGAGGTTCCCTGCCGCGAAGGCACGGATGCGGAACAGGCCGAGCTGGAACATCGGCTCAGCGATCTTGGTCTCGATCAGGCAGAACATCGCGAGCAGTGCGATGCCGCCGCCGAGGCCGCCGAGCACCAGCGGGCTGGTCCAGCCGGTCGGGTGCCCGCCGTAGGGCTGGATGCCGTAGGTGATCGCGACGAGGAGCAGCCCGGCTCCGGCCGCGAACGTGATGTTGCCCCACCAGTCAACGGCGGCCCGCTTCACCGTCGCAATCTCGCGGAGCTTCAGGTAGGACCACACCGTGCCGAAGACGCCGATCGGGACGTTCACCCAGAAGACCGCGCGCCAGTCCCAGGCGGCGAGGACACCGCCGAGCACAAGGCCGATGAACTGGCCTGAGATACCGCAGATCTGGTTGATGCCAAGAGCCATCCCGCGCTGCCTGGCCGGAAACGCGTCAGTGAGTATGGCCGCGGCGTTGGCCATCAGCATGGCGCCGCCGAAGGCCTGCACAAGCCGCCACAAGATCAGCCACAGGGCTCCGGCCGGCCCGGTCAGCGGGTCCAGCGACAAGGCGATCGAGGCGAGCGTGAAGACCACGAAACCGAGGTTGTAGATCCGGACCCGGCCGAACATGTCGCCGAGCCTGCCCAGGGTGACCACGAGAACCGCCGTCACGAGCAGGTAGCCGATGATCATCCAGAGCAGGTAGCTGATGTTGCCGGGCGCCGTCGGGTCTAGGTGGATGCCCCGGAAGATGGCCGGCATGGCGATGATCACGATGGACGTATCGATTGTCGCCATGGTCATGCTGAGCGTGGTATTGGAGAGCGCGACCCACTTGTACCTGCCGTCGCCGGGAGCTCTCGTCACGACTAGAACCTTAGCACGGCTAAGGATCTAGCCGGTCGCCTCGACAGGCGGCGCGGCCAGCTCGGGATCGGTGGCGGCGACCGTCGCGCAGTCCTCGGCGAACGTGATGTCGGCGGTCACCCGATGACCGGCGAATACCAGCGGCATCCAGTACCTCGCGTCGTCCCACATGCCGTCGAACGGCAGCGCGTCGCTGGCGAACCACCGCGGGACTACCTCGTCGGACTCCGCAGGCTCACCGGCGAAGTCGGCCGTCATGAACACATCGGCGGTCTGATCCCAGGACGGCCTGGTGGGGAAGATGAAGCGCAGGCAAGCCACGTGGGTCAGCGCGGACGCTGTCACGTTCAGGCCTGACTCCTCGGCCACTTCGCGGACGGCGGCCTCAGCAGGCTCCTCGCCGTCCTCGATATGGCCGCCCAAGCCGACCCACCGGCCAGCGCCGAATCCGCTCTTCTTGAAGCCGAGCAGGACCTCACGTCGCCCGTCGCCCGTCTCGAGGCCGCCGCCGCCGACCGGTGCGCCCATCCTGGTAATGAGGCACAGGCAGGTCCTGGTGATCACCGGGCATAGCCTACGTGCGGCAGTCCCGACTCGCGCTCGATGGTGCCGCGCACCATGCCGATCAGCCGGTCGAGCACGACACCGCCGCTGACGCGCAGGCCGTCATGCTCGTACTCGCTGGTCACCCAGCGCTTCAGGCCGCCGATCCGCGCGGCCGTGTCGACCGAGAACTGCTGCGCCACGTACATGTCGTCGTAGTAGACGGCGGCAGCGGCCGGCACCTCGTTAACGCTGAGCCTGGCCCGGTCGTAGAGGCTTGGCCAGGAATCGTGGCGGGCGAGAATATCCGCGGCGTCCGCGAGCGGCCGGAGCACCGGGTCGGTCCCGAACATCCACGGGTAGATCATCTCGCCCGTGAATAGGACCGGATCGGATCCGTCGAGCGCCGCCTCGGCATTGAATGATTCGAATAGCTCCCTGATCCGCTGGGCGGCCCAGCGGGTTGGCGCCTGCTGCGCGTAGCAGGCCTCGTGCAGCAACGCGTAGAGCGGACCGGCCGAGAAGCTGAGCATCGATTCGGCGCGGTACCTGAAGTCGTCGCTGATCTCGTCACCGTCGAATGCCTCATCGAGCAGGTAGTGCAGTTCGTGGCTGCCAGTCGCCGTGCCCAGGCACTGGCCGAGGGCCTGGAACGCCTCGACGGTCAGCGGAGCGCCGGAGGGCAGCAGAACCTCCTTTCCGGCCAGGTACGTGGCGATCCTGCGGGCTAGCTCGATATCGCCGGGATACCGCTCGTAGTGCGCTGCGTTCTTCGCCGCCACGAGGGGATACGTCGCCAGGTAGACATCGTCCGCCGATGCGGACAGACCAGGCAGCCCGCCGGTGACGAACACCTCGGCGAGACCGTCCGGTGCCAGTGACAGGTAGGTGACCGCGCAGAACCCCCCGAAGCTCTGCCCGAGCACGCTCCAGGGCGCCCCGCCGGTGAGCCTGTGCCTGATCAGTTCCGCGTCGGCCACGATCGAGTCGGCGCGGAAATGGGTCAGGTACGCGGCCTGGGCCTCGGGTGTGCCGAACCCGGCCAGCGTCAGCCGATTGGCAGGGGTGGACCGTCCGGTGCCGCGCTGATCAAGCAGGAGAACGCGGTAGTCCCGCAAGGCACGGTCGAGCCAGTTGTCGCGCCCGGTCGGCCGCGGACCAGCTCGGCCAGGACCGCCATTGAGGAAGGCCAGCCACGGCAGGTCACCGGTCGTGCGCGCGCCGTTCTCGATGGCGACGATCTCGCGCGCGAACACGGTGATCTGGGGGCCGCCTGGATCGGCGTGATTGAGCGGCACCTCGAAATAGTGGTCGGTCAGGACGGTACCTGGCTGCCGGAAGGAAGGCATGCCGGACACGCTACTTGGCCGCGGTGCGGCGGGATAGCCGCATGTCGGCAGATGATCTTCGGCCGGGGGACGCGTCCTCAGGCGCTGATCGACAGGTCGCGCAGCAGCCGGGGGAGCTCACGCGGATAGAACGACTCGGTGGTCGACTCCAGCTCGTCCACCGTCCACCACCGGTGACCGTCGATGACAGCCGCTTCTTCGTCGTCAAGCCCGTCGGTGAGGACGACCGCGCTGCCGATCCTGAGCTGGAAGAAGTCTTGTTCCTGCCGGTAACTGGTCCCGTCGAAGCTGAAGTCGGTAACCTCATGCCACACGGGCTCGCCCAGCTCATCGGCCTGCGCTCGGATGCCGGTTTCTTCACGCAGCTCGCGGGCTGCCGCCTCGGCGAGGCTCTCGCCAGGCTGAGCGCCGCCGCCGATGGTGAACCAGTACGGCTCCTCA